>JBKBMR010000007.1:0-32369 GCA_046295755.1 Methylohalobius sp. | reverse complement strand
GGCCCCAACCACCCCGACGTGGCAACGAGCCTGAACAACCTGGCCGCGCTCTACAAGGCCCAAGGCGACTACGCCAAAGCCGAGCCGCTTTACAAGCGCGCGCTGGCGATCTGGGAAAAGGCCTTTGGCCCCGACCATCCCAACGTGGCGACACTCCTTGAGAATCTTGCGGGTTTGTATCGGGCCACAAATCGCGAGGCTGAGGCTAACGCCTTGGAACAGCGCGCAGCAAAGATCCGCGCGAGATAACCTGTTGCCATTAGGCCCAGGAAAAGCGATTCCTTGCAGGCCTCATTTGCGTTTTTCCTCCAGCTCGCCTTTGGCGTAGTTAGCGATTTTCTCGTCGAGCTTAGCAAGCAGGCTTTTGAACCCCTCCTTGGCCAGAATGCCAGAGAACTGCGCTCGTTTTAGCGCCAGATCGCTGACGCCGTCGTAACGCACGTCGATGATCTTCCAGCTACCGTCTGCCGGTTTTAAGATGTAAACGAACTGCACGCTTGGCTCTTTGGGCACTTCCAGTACGGCTTTTACTACCTTAAGCCGCTCCCGGAACGGCTCTTCGGATAAAATTTTAAACTGCTCGCCGGAATAATCGCTAAACTCAGCCGCATAGGCAGCAATGCCATATTCAGTCATCTTCTGAACGAACGCCTTTTTTTCCTCGGGCGAAAGCTGTTTCCAATGGGGGCCAAGTACGTAGCGGGAAATCGATACGAAATCATAAACTTCTTTGACGACCGGCTCAAGCCGCCGGTAACGCCCCGGATAGCCAAGTTCCTTAGCTTGCTGCATGACTTCGAGCAGAGTCCGGTTGAGCTTGGCTATTACCGCTGTGGCCTCGGTGGCCTGCTGCGCCTGAACCGCTTGGCCAGCCGGTTCTGCCTTCGCCTCTCGCGGCACAGGCCCAGCGCTTAACATCCCCGGCAACACTACCCCTACGATTCCCAACCAGCGGATCGCTCGCATCAAGTCTTCCTCTATTTTGAATTTGTTTTTTTCGCCTTTGGCGGTATTTTACTCTGCCACACTTTGGATGTCATGCGACTGCCATCGCACATCATCGGTTTCGACGATGCCCCTTTCGCCAGAGGACACCGGGGCGATGTGACCGTGGTCGGGGCAATCTTCACCGCCGATCGCCTAGACGGGGTGGTCTGCGGCAAAGTGCGCCGGGATGGGGCGAACGCCACGCGGAGGCTCGGCGAATTAATCTTAGGTTGTCGTTTTCGGCACCACCTCCAACTCATCATGCTCCAGGGAATCGCCTTGGCCGGTTTCAATGTCGTAGATATCCACCGGCTGTACCGCCAAACCGGCCTTCCCGTCCTGGTGATCAGCCGCAAGCAGCCGAATCTGCCTGCCATCGCCAAAGCCCTCCGTGAAAAAGTCAAAGGCGGGCAGCGCAAATGGCGCCTGATCGAGCAGGCAGGAAATCCCCAACGGATCGCAGGCGTCTGGGCGCAATGCGCAGGGATCGATATTGTCGTAGCCGAGCAGGTAATCGTCCGTACTGCCATCCACGGCGCCATTCCTGAACCGCTACGCACCGCCCACATCATCGCCAGTGCGATCACGGCAATCAAAAGCCGCCATCGGGTCTGAGTAGTTCAGCAATTTTGTTTCTAAAAAGAAAACAAAGTATTCTAAAAATCGACTATTGTAGCCTTAAAAGAAAAACATATAATGACAACCGTGATTGGTCATCCTGAATAGGAGAACCACCATGATTACTACCCTGGAACTGTTACTGCTTACCGCATTCGGATCGACCGTGATTCTCACGGTGCTTTTCTGCGTTCGCCACTATCGCAGCGCAAGATGACTTCTTCCTCCTCCTCTGTAGCGTTAAACCTCCTTTCTTGACGCTTTTGACCCGCCGCCTGGCGGGTCTTTTTTTGCCCGAGACCGGCAATCCTCTCTGCCAATTTTTCCAGATACTGGGCATCTGCCACCAAATTGCTGCTGCGCACTTGCCCCAGCCGCTCGAGCAAAAAGTATAAGCGGCGCGTATGGACAGCCTGTTCTGCCTCATCGCGACACTGATCCAGCAACTGTTGGACCTCAGCAATCTCGCGCCGCAGGCTGACCTCCTCGGGAACATAGCCGGCGTTCTTGAGCAACCGATACGCCAGGCGCAACTCCGGCGCTACCCCGGGCAAATCGTCCTCAGGCAAAGGCTTACCCGCGCAGGAAAGACGATCGAACTCGCCCCGCGCCATCGCCTCTTCAATCTTGCGTTCGGCCAAGCGCTCTAAGAACAGCATTTTTACTCCGCAAGCGGCGCGATCCCCACCGCCCGCCGAACCTCGCGCATGAACGACACGGCGAACTGGCGCGCCTTGGCTGCCCCTTCTTTCAGCTTACGCTCGATCTCTTGAGGATGCTGCAGCAGGGCTTCGTAGCGGGAGCGCGCTTCGCGAAAGTGGGCATTGAGATACTCAAACAGAAACTCTTTCATCTCCCCCCAAGCGATTCCTTGCCGGTAGCGGTGACGCATCTGTTCTACTTCCTCAGGACTGGCAAAAGCTTGATAAATGCTGAACAAGGTGCAGGTATCAGGGTTTTTAGGTGCATCAGGTGGAAGGGAATCGGTTTTGATCTTCATGATCAGTTTTCGCAACAAGCCTTCTGGGGCAAAGATGGGGATGGTGTTGTTATAGCTTTTGCTCATCTTGCGTCCGTCTAGTCCTTTGAGGACTGCCGTCTCTTCCTGAATTACAGGTTCTGGCAATACAAAGTACTCACCGTAGAGGTGATTGAAGCGCGCAGCAATGTCGCGGGCCATCTCCAAATGTTGGATTTGGTCCTTGCCTACCGGGATTTTCTGCGCCTTAAACAGCAAAATATCGGCCGCCATCAGAATGGGGTAGCAGTACAGGCCCATGGTGATGCCCTTGTCTGGGTCCTGCTCGCCTTTTTCTAAATTCTCAGCCACTGCAGCCTTGTAAGCGTGGGCCCGGTTCATCAGGCCCTTGGCGGTGACGCAACTCAAAATCCAGGTAAGCTCAGTAACCTCGGGGATGTCCGACTGGCGGTAGAAAACCGCGTTGTCGGTATCCAGACCCAAAGCCAGCCAGGTAGCGGCAATCTCTAGAGTAGATTGGCGGATGCGCTTGGGTTCTTGGCACTTGATCAGGGCGTGGTAATCAGCGAGAAAATAGAACGGCAAAACGTCAGGATCGCGGCTGGCTTCGATCGCCGGGCGGATGGCACCGACGTAATTACCAAGGTGGGGGGTGCCGGTGGTAGTGATTCCAGTCAGGACGATTTGTTTGCTCATGTATCGCTCATGGTGGAAACTCCAAGCCATTATAATAAAGTATTTGCTCATAGCTTAAGCTTCATGATCTGGACCATTTACGACGCCAAAGACACTTATGCCATCCGCCACTGGAGCGACGGCTATTTTGACGTCGCTGAAAGCGGTCATTTGGTGGCTATTCCTCGCCGCGATTCCAGCCTTGGGCAAATAGACCTAGTCGAGATCGTCGATCGGATCGGACAAGAGGGGCTAGCGCTGCCGATCTTGATCCGCTTCACCGACATTGTGCGCGACCGGGTGATGCGTCTGTCCCAAGCCTTTGCCGCTGCTCGCACTGAATATGGCTACCAAGGGCCGTATACCCCAGTCTATCCGATCAAAGTCAACCAACAGCGCAGCGTGGTCGAGGCTATCCTACACAGCGAGGTGCCGCGCATCGGTCTGGAATCGGGAAGCAAATCCGAGCTTCTGGCCCTGCTCGCCCTCGCCCCTCAGGGGACTACGGTGATCTGCAACGGCTACAAAGACCGCGCCTACATCCGCTTGGGATTGATCGGGCAGCGCCTAGGGCTGAATGTGTTCCTCGTGGTGGAAAAACCCTCGGAACTGAGTTTGATCCTGGAAGAAGCCGAGACTCTGGGGATCGTTCCCCAACTTGGGGTACGCTTGCGTCTGACCTCGGTGGCTGCCGGCAAGTGGCAAAACAGCGGTGGAGAAAAGGCCAAATTTGGCTTAGCCGCAAGCGACGTCTTATCCTTAGTCGAGACCCTCAAACAAACCGGACACCTGGATTGGCTCAAGCTGATGCACTTTCACGTCGGTTCCCAGGTCGCCGACATCGACGACTTCAAAGCGGCGCTTCGGGAAGCCAGCCGCTACTACGTAGAACTGCGCCGGCTGGGGGCCAAAATTGCGATTTTCGACGCTGGCGGTGGGCTTGGGGTGGATTACGAAGGCACCCATTCCAACAGCTTCTCCTCCATCAACTACAACTTACAAGAATATGCCCACAGCATAGTGCGCGCACTCGCCGAAGTATGTGCCGAAGCTCAGCTTCCGCATCCTGAGATCATCACCGAGTCAGGCCGCGCCTTAACTGCCCATCACGCTGTGCTCGTCACCAATATCATCGAAGTAGAACAGGCTCACGAGCTTCCTCCGCCCAAGACTGAAGATACTCATCCGGTCCTGATCGATCTGCACCGAGCCTTCGAACGACTCGAACACGACGGGTTGCTCAGCACTTACCACGATGCCCAGTTTGACCTGCGCGAAGCGCGCGCCCTATATATTCAAGGGCGGCTGTCACTGGCGCAATTGGCCGAGGCCGAACGGCTCAACACCCTCATCTGCCAGCGCCTGCGCCAGCGCTTGGACATCCGCCTGCGCGCCCACCGCGAGCTTTTGGACGAACTCAACGATCGGTTGGCGGATAAGGTGTTTTGTAATTTTTCCGTGTTTCAGTCTATGCCAGACGCATGGGCGATAGGCCAGATCTTTCCGGTTATGCCCCTGCAGCGCTTAAACGAGCCGCCAACCCGGCGCGGGCGCATCATGGACTTGACCTGTGACTCCGACGGCAGCTTGAAATCCTACGTCGATCGCCAGAGCATCGAGTCCACCTTACCGCTTCATGAGATTCGCCCAGGCGAGCGTTATCTGATCGGCTTTTTCATGCTAGGGGCCTATCAGGAAATCTTAGGCGACATCCACAACCTGTTTGGCGACACCCACTCGGTCAACGTGGAATTGGACGGAAACGGCGGCTGGCACTTGACCATGCCGGCGCGCGGCGACCACGCTGCCGATCTATTGCGCTACGTCCACATCCTGCCGGAGAACCTGCAGCGCGCCTTCCGCAAAAAGCTGGCCCAAATCGATCTGCATCCAGCCCAACGCAAGCTCTTTGAGAACGAATTGGTCTCCGGACTCAACGGTTACACCTACTTGGAGGAATAGCATGCCTTCTGTGGGCTTTATTGGGCTTGGGGTAATGGGTGCGCCGATGGCGCGCAATCTGGCCAAAGCAGGTTTACTCCGCGCCGTCTGGAATCGAACTCCAAACAAAGCGCAAATCTTAGCCGAAGAGCTAGGCGTTGAAGCGGCGGCCACGCCAGAAGAACTGGCTAGATCATGCCAGATCATCGCCCTGTGCGTATCCGCCGATCGGGACGTGCTGGAGGTCATCGACGCACTGCTCCCAGGGATCGGACCGGGAACAGTCGTGATCGATCACTCCACCATCAGCGCCGAAACGGCAAGGCGCGCCGCCGAGAAGCTCCAAACCAAAGACGCAGAGTTCCTAGATGCGCCTGTCTCAGGAGGCGTAGAAGGTGCCCGCGCTGGGACTTTGGTCGCGATGGTCGGTGGCCACCAAAAGGCCCTAGCTAAAGCAAGGCCTGCGCTCGAAGCGGTGGCAAGCACCATCGTCCATACCGGCCCAGTCGGCAGCGGCCAGGCTACTAAAGCCGTCAATCAGGTGTTGTGCGCCGGCATCAACCTAGCCGTGTGCGAATCTTTGGCTTTTGCCGAGGCGTTGGGTCTAAATCTGGATCAGGTGATTGAGGTACTGACCAAGGGCGCAGGTGGCAACTGGTTTTTGGAAAAGCGCGGCAAGACCATGGTGCGCGGTCAATTCCAGCCGGGATTTAAGCTTTCCCTGCACCACAAGGACCTTAGGATTTGCCTGAAAATGGCCGAAAAATCCGGCGTTTTCCTGCCGCTTGCTTCTAAGACGCTTGCCGACTATGAACGGCTGATGGCCGAAGGCCGCGGAGAAGAAGACATTTCAGCGCTTTATCGGCTCAACCGGCTAACACCGCCCATAAATCGTGGGTGTCGGCGTCCGTGATTTTTGCTTTGACGAATTGACCAGGGCGAATCCCCCTGGCCGCCTCCAAGTGAACCACACCGTCGATCTCCGGGGCATCGCCGTAGCTGCGAGCGATGATCCCGCCTTGGTTCACCTCGTCCACCAGTACAGTCTCAATCCGGCCGATACGGCGTTTTAATTTGGCTGCGCTGATTTCAGCTTGGACCTCCATGAAGCGCTCAAGCCGCTCCTCTTTGACCTCCTCCGGTACTGGATCGGGCAAAGCGTTGGCGAAGGCGCCTTCGACCGGCGAATATTTAAACGCCCCCACCCGGTCCAACCGCGCCGCGCGCAGAAAGTTAAGGAGTTCTTCAAACTCGGCTTCGGTCTCGCCGGGGAAGCCGACGATGAACGTGCTGCGCAAGATCAAGTCGGGACAAAGTTTGCGCCAGTTTTCGATTCGCGCCAAGGTGTTTTCGGTATTGGCCGGTCGTCGCATCAGCTTTAAAATCCTAGGGCTTGCGTGCTGGAGAGGAACGTCCAGATACGGCAAGATTTTCCCTTCCGCCATCAAGGAAATAAGCTCGTCCACCTGTGGGTAAGGATAAACATAATGCAACCTGACCCACACCCCAAGCTCGCCCAAACCCTCTGCCAAGTCGGTCAGATGCGTGCGCAACGTTCTGCCACGCCAAGTGCCTTCTTGGTAGCGCAGATCGCTCCCATAGGCGCTGGTGTCCTGGGCGATCACCAAAAGCTCGCGCACCCCGGCGCGTACCAAGCGCTCAGCTTCGGTGAGAACTTCGCCTATCGGGCGACTGACTAAAGGACCGCGCAGCGACGGGATGATGCAGAAGCTACAGCGGTGGTTGCAGCCTTCGGCGATTTTAAGATAGGCATAGTGGCGCGGGGTAAGCTTGATGCCTTCAGGGGGCACCAGGCTCAAGAAAGGGTCGTGGGGCGGTGGCAAATGGCGATGGACAGCGGCCATCACCGCCTCGTAAGCGTGGGCGCCGGTCACTTCCAACACTTTCGGGAAGCGGGATGTGATGGCCTCAGGACGCGCGCCTAGGCAACCGGTGACGATCACCTTGCCGTTTTCGTCCAACGCCTCACCGATGGCCTCGAGCGATTCGGCTACTGCCTCTTCGATGAAGCCACAGGTGTTGACCACCACCAGATCCGCCTCCTCGTAGCTGGGGGAGATTTCATAGCCTTCGGCGCGCAGGCGCGTTAAGATCCTTTCGCTGTCCACCAGCGCCTTGGGGCAGCCTAGGCTGACAAAGCCGATGCGGGGAGGGAAAAGATGGCTCATAAAAATAGATATTTTGCCACAGACAAGTCAAGGAAGCTGCAGCCTGATGGTCTCGGGCGGAAAACACTTCCCTTCCCCGCACACCTCAAGCGTAAGCTGCAAAGGAATGGGGCCTTTTCCCGTCTGCACGATGGGCGCTTTTAGCGTGACCTCGTCCCGATCCAAAGCAGGATAGACGACCTCCCCCAACCGCCAGCCGCGGGCAGGTTCGGCTACCGCCAGATGCCAATTCGTAAGCTGCCAGCCTGAGCGCACAGAGAGCATCACGCTGAGTTTGTCTTGCCCGCGCCTGGCCTCGATTCGAACCGCACCTTGAGCAGCATACTGCAAAGGGCCGGTCTCACCCTGCTCAAACTCGCGCACCGCCAGAAGAAGATAGGCAAAGCCTGAAGGATGACGGCGAATGGAGCTGGCCAAAGCCGCACAGATCGCCTTAAGGCAAGCTTCGTATTTAGGCGCAGGCGCGCGCCGCCAAAGCCTAGCCAACACTCTGGCAGCAGCCGCATTGCCGGAAGGATAAGCCCCATCCCAGATGTCTTTAGGACGATGCGGCAATTTCTCATCCTTAAGGTGCATGAAGAACGCCCCCTGAGCTTCGTCCCAAAACGCCTCTAGCATCGCATCGACCAAAGTCTGCGCCCGGTTTAGCCAAGCCTCGCCTCCTGCGTCGTACAGGGCCAAAAAGCCTTCCGTCAAAAACGCATAGTCTTCCTGTAAGCCTACGCCACTGGGCCGACCGTCGAGGGTGGCACGCAAGAGCCGGCCATCTTGCCAATGCTGCTGCCAGAGAAATTCGGCCGCTTTCTTTGCCGCCGCCAGGTAACGAGATTCTGATAAAAGGCGCCCAGCCTCGGCTAAGGCACCGATCATCATGCCGTTCCACGCGGTGATGATCTTATCGTCGCGCAAGGGAGGCACGCGTTTTGCCCTTTCCGCATAGAGCTTTTGGCGGATGCTGTCTAATAGTTGCAAAAGCGCCTCCGCTGCCATCCCCTGGCAGCAGGCGAATTCCTCCAACGGCTTAGGCAAGTGCAGGA
This sequence comes from Methylohalobius sp., assembly GCA_046295755.1. Taxonomy (GTDB): domain Bacteria; phylum Pseudomonadota; class Gammaproteobacteria; order Methylococcales; family Methylothermaceae; genus Methylohalobius. The sequence continues at coordinate 23,943 of JBKBMR010000007.1, read as the reverse complement.
CGTTTTTCCCTTCGAAATTGCCAGCTTGCGTGATCCCAAATAGCTGCATTGCCAGCTCAGCTTCCTCCTCTGACAACCCAGCTCGGATCTCCTCAGGCGTCCAGACGAAGAACTTGCCCTCCTCCCCTTCGCTGTCGGCATCGGTAGCGCAGTAAAATCCTCCTTCTGGTGAAGTCATCTCGGCCAGGACATAGTCTAAAGTCTGCCGCGCTACCCGGGCAAACATCTCTTCCCCGGTCAGAAGGTAAGCCTGGATATAAATTCGTCCCAATTGCGCTTGGTTGTAAAGCATTTTTTCAAAGTGGGGGATTTGCCAAGCGCTATCGACGCTGTAGCGGTGGAAGCCGCCGCCGACTTGGTCATAGATTCCACCCAAGGCCATGGAGGATAGCGTTTTGCTCACCGCCTCTTGGACTTTCTGGTCATCATTCCGCCACAGCTCATCGAGCAGCAAATACAACCACGGCTCGTTAGGGAATTTGGGCGCGGTCCCAAAACCGCCGTGCTGCGGGTCGAGGTGATCTAAGATTTCTCGGACCGCCGCCTGCGCCAGGCTGGCATCGGCCTGGCCGCCTTGCTTGGCCTCGATTTGGATAAGCGCATGGATAAGCCTTTCGGCCTGAGCCTCGATTTCAGAGCGGCGCTTGTGCCAGGCAGCGGCGATTTTCTGCAAAAGCTGTTTGAAAGCTTCCGGTGGAAAATAAGTGCCGCCGAAGAAGGGTTTGCCGTCTGGGGTCAAAAATACAGACATGGGCCAGCCGCCGTGTCCGGTTAGAAGCTGGACTGCGTGCATGTAGAGGCTGTCCACATCGGGTCGCTGCTCGCGGTCTAGCTTGACGGGAACGAAATTCTGGTTGAGGAGAGCGGCGATCTCCTCATTCTCGAAGCTTTGCTCTTCCATGACGTGGCACCAGTGGCAGGTAGCATAGCCGCTCGACAAAAAGACGGGCTTGTTTTCTCGCTTGGCCTTGGCAAACGCTTCCTCCCCCCAAGGGTGCCAATCGACTGGATTATGGGCGTGCTGGAGAAGATAGGGAGAATTCTCCAAAATCAGGCGGTTGGTGTATTTTGGGGAGCCGTCAGGGGCGATGTGGCGGGTGCGGGGACGGTAACCGGCCCCCTTGGCGGCAAGGGCGGCGCGCAGCTTTTGTTGCAACTCAAGGGGGTAAACTACTCCCTCGACCCAAGAAGACGACACCTCTATCATGGTTTTACCCTCTCGGCTAACGAAGAGACAGTATAGGCTTTAAAGCGTTCTCTCAAAACTTTCTGCACTATCCGCCAAGGTTTAGCGGCGCAAAATCCGGCTAAATCCAGCGCCAGCCATGGCGCCGGAAAAACCTAAACGCCGAGCAAAAGAACCAGATTCGGTGCCGCAAACCCTTGCGCGCCGCCCCGCCGCCTAGGTGGATGATGCGGAAACCGGGAACGTAGGCGATTTGCGCAAGCTCCTGCGCCCGCAAGGAGAAGTCAAAATCTTCAAAATACAAAAAATACCCAGGATCAAAGCCGCCTATCTCCTGCCACACCCTGCCGCGCAGCAAGAGGCAACAACCACTGACTATCGGCAAGCCAAACTGCGGCCGACTCCAATCTAAATCGCGCATCTCATATTCAGCCAAAAAGCTTGCAAAACGGCGCTTAAGCCAAGCAGGCGCCAATCCGCGCAAGCCTAGCACCCACACGCTAGGATAACGCTTGCTCAAGAACAAAGGCCGGCCTTGCTCATCCTCGCCCCACGGGGCGATCACTCCCACTTCAGGATGGTCGTGCAAAAACTTAAGCCCAGCAACCAGGCTTGTAGGAGCTAAGAAAACGTCAGGATTGAGCACCAGGCGGAAGTCTTCAGGTCCCGTGGCTACTTCGTTGTGTCCTCGTCCATAACCGCCGTTGTTTGGCCGCCGAATCAAGCGCAGCTCCAAACCGCGCGCTTGATGGCAACAGAGCAAATCCTCAAGCCTTAAGGAGTATTCTCTCCCAGAAGCGTTGTCCACTACCGTAACCCTTAACGCCGCGATCAAGCCCTTGCCTACCGCGTACTCTCCGGCTTGGCGAAGGCGAGCTAGGGTCTTATCCAAGACAGGCAAGGGCGAACGATAGACGACAATCGAAACGATTAACTCAGGCATAGCGCCTAGACCTAAAAGCGCGATAAAGCTCTCCCCAAGATCTCGTCATCGCCGAAGTAGCCGTCTCCTGCGGCGAGCACCGAGCGCGTCGCGCAACTACCCGAGGCAAGCCAGCCCATGCCTTGCCCAGCGCTTTAAGCGCCACCTTACCCTGGCCGCGCGCCGCCGCCACTAGGCAAAACCCCAGGCAAAATAGCAGATGCGCCGGAAGATAACGCCACATCAAGCGCGCCGGCATGTTTTTCCACCAGCACCAGATGAGGTTGCGCAGCCCATGGTAGAGGGCAAAATCGCTCCTGTAGCCGGTGCTGGCCGAACCGACGTGCTCCACCACGGCATCCGATAGGTAGAAACAGCGCTTTCCCCAAAGCCTTAGGCGAAAGCCTAAATCGACGTCCTCAAAGTAACAAAAAAAATCCTCGTCGAACCCGCCTACCGCTAACACGTCCTCCCGCCGATACAAAGCGGCCGCCGCGCAAGGAGCAAAGATTTCCCCAGGCACCAAGTGGCCGCAGGTTTCTAAGACCCCAAAATCGCGCCGCCAGGCCCAACCGCAAGGATGGTAGCAATCGCCGGTACCGTCGAGCCGCGCAGGGTCGGTAAGGCGGCGCATCCTGCAGCCGTAGGCGGCATAGCCGGGATAGCGCTCTACTCCTTGCCATAGGCGTTCTAAACAGTCTTGCGCTGGCACTGCATCGGGGTTGAGCAGCAGCACCCATGGGGTGTGGACCTCTTCGCGCAAGGCGATGTTGTTGGCTGCGGCAAAACCTACGTTGCCATTAAGCCGCCTGAGCTTAACCCAAGGAAAGTCTCGCGCTACTTCTTCGGCCGAGCCATCGCTGGAAGCGTTATCGACTACCACTACCTGTTGTGGGGCTAGGGTCTGATCGGCTAAAGCGGCGAGCGTTCTACTCAACCACGGGCTGCCGTTCCAATTGACGAGGACAACGGTGACTGGGACCACGTTCTCCATAACAGAAGGTTTTATCCAATTCTGTTGGTCATTTCGAGGGAGCGCAAACGATCGAGCAATTCTGTTGGTCATTTCGAGAGAGCGTAAGCGATCGAGAAATCTTGGCCTGGGGTTTAAGATTTCTCGCTACGCTCGAAATGACAAGAAGAGTGCTCGAAATGACAAGGCTGCGCTGCAAAGCAAGGTTACCGTCTTGACCTGCGGTCAACGAATGGCTCTTAGGGTCTCCTCATAGAGGACCACATGATAGCGGCGGTAAAGTTCCTCTTTCAGCTTGGCAAAAGCCTGCTGCTGGCAAAAGCGCAAGGCGACCTCGGGCGCCTCTTCTTTGGCTTGTTCCCACGGCGTTAGGATAGGCTCGCGGCGGGCAGTGACCTGGTAAAGATAAACCCACTCCCCCACCTTCAGCGGCCCCACGACCTCCCCCACCTCAGCCGTCTCTAGTTCTACCAAAGCTCGATCTTCTAAGCTGACAAGGCCGTCGGTGCGGACAAAACCCAAATCGTGCAGGCATTGGCTCGGGCAACGGCGGGCAAGATCGTCTAGGGATATCCGGCCTTTTCGCACCTGTTCAGCCGCAGCTTGCAGAAAAGCCAAAGCATCCTGCCCTTCGATTTGAACCGAAGTTGGCAGTTCGATCCGTTGCAAACGCACAAACGCCGGAGTAGAAAACAGCTCAGGATGAGCCTTATAAAAACGCTTGGCTTCTTTCTCATCCGGCTTCTCGCAAGGCGGCAGAAGCTTACGCTTGACTCTAAAAGCATAGAGGTCTTCGTCGTCTCCTTCCTGTTTGGGGATCCCCAAGCGTTCGCCTTCCAGGTTCAACAGGCGAAGGTGGATCAAATCTTCAAGCACCTGCTTCCAGCCGGGGTAGCCGGTCAGCAAATAGCCAGCAAGCAACGGCCGGGTTTTGACGTAAGCGCGCACCTGGCTAGCTAGGATTTTTTGGCCGCCGACTTCGGCCAGTACTACCTCCTCTGCTGCCCAAAGGTTAAGGCTTAATCCCAATAGAATCCAAGCCAAGCTCTTCATTTTCCGGATAAAATTGGTTTTGCTTTTTCCCACAACGGCCCCAAATGGAGATTTATCCCGGGACCTGCCGAGTTGACCACGAGCAAATCGTCTATGCCGTCGCCGTTGACCTCCACCGCGCGAAGGCGCGAAGGCAAGCTTCCTGCTGGCAGCTGACGCAACTGCCAAGCGCCCCCATCGCGCTTGGCCAAAATCACCCGCCCCTCTTCGCCCAAAGCTACCGTGCCGTCTTTGAGCACCAAAGCGCTGGAATAGCCCCACTCGGGGGCGGGGATGTCCTCGGTTTCGACTCGGTTGCCTCGGCGATAAAACACCCGCGCTGCTTTCCCGGTCTCAAGCGCGGCCACCACGTCCTCTTGACCGTCGCCGTCGACGTCGCCTACCGCCACTTGGCGCGGAGAGCCTGGGCTTTGAGGCTGTAAAAATTCGGCGGTAAACTGCCTTTGGCCTAAGTTTAGCTGCACTCGGATCGAGCCGCTATCCCAGTCGCTCCAGACAAGATCGGGTAAATTATCCCGGTTCCAATCGATAACAGCCGCGTGCCAAGGGGTGGGGGCCGCTTCTAAGGTCGAAGCGGTAAATTCAAATTCCCCCTTTCCCCACCAGATCACGACCTGGGCGCCGGCGTAAGGAGTGAGCACCAGGTCGCGCTGGCCGTCCAAGTCCAAATCCCAGGCCAACACATCGCGCACCGGAAACGGCGCAGGTAAGGCTTTTTCCAGCTTTAGCTTGCCGCTCTCCAGCCGCCAAAGCTGAACTTGGCGCTCGCCTTCAGCCGCCAGCACCAACCGCGACCCTTCCCAAGGGCAAAGCCCGTCGGGATGATAGCCGGCCTCAGGATAGCGGCCGAGCTCTTTAAGACCCTCAAGGTCCCACAGCCCTAAAGCGTTTTCGCCGTGCAGGCTGGCAATTAAATACTTGCGCCCCCCCTCTTCCAAAAGCAGCGCATCCCAAGGACCTGTGTCAGCAAAAGGAATTTGAGGCTTCTCTGATTCCTGCCGGTTGGACAGGGGGGCACACGCGCCCAAAAGCAAAACCAAAACCCAAGCGCGCAATTTTTTCTCCCAAAGAAAAGCGCCGGCTTAAGCCGGCGCTTTAAAACTTAGGCAAGCAAATTTACGGGGAAACGTTGGCCCCAAACGGATTGACGATGGTCTGCACTGCTCCGAAAGCCGGCGCTGAGATCACGCTGAAGGTAACCACACCGTTCCAAGGGGCTTGAGTAGTATGCCTTGGATCGGTAAAGCCACAGGGAACATCCCAACGGATAAAGCCGTCTTCAAAACCAGCCGGGCGACCTTCGATCTTTGCCGGATCGATGAAGTTCAGCTCTTCGTTCGGCAAAGTAAAGTTCACCGACTTGCGGTTTTGCTTGTCGTCGAACATGTTGACGGTATAGGTGCCTTTGATCATCTCGGCCGACCAAACCGCAATTCGAGTACTGGCCTGGCCGCCTGCACAGCCACCGATGCAGTAGCGCATATCGATGTCGTCGTTATACGGCCCAGTAATCGATTCGGTCAGTGTTCCTATCGTCCCAGTAATGCTATTCCCAACTCTTACGCAATTGGCCCCTGCCACCAGATAATCCACACTTCCTGCCCCCAAAGTCGTGGGAGAGATGGGGAAATCCTCTAAATCGACCACAGCTATTGGGAAAGACGGCACAAAAGCAACGTCATTGGGCGGAATCACCTGGATGGCGTTGCCGGCGATGGGATTTAAAGCTGCGTCGCACCGGGTGATCAGTCCATCGGTCTTCGTATTGTCACAGGCGGGAGGAGCAGTACCAGATGAGACATCGGCCAAAAAGATCAGATAACCCCGCTTGGGATCTGCTGGATCGTTGGCGTCTTTGGCTTCTAAACCTGTTCCCGCCTCGTTCTGCCAGAGAAATGAATGATAATCGTCTTTCGTAACATTAAACTGGCCGTTAGTCACGTGGCCGGAATCTCTGTCAAAGAAGGTCCAGTACACCGTACCTTTTGCCCGAGAGATGATTCCTACCCCAGTAGTGTTACCTTTACCATCGTGAATCACGTTCGGAACGAGCAAACCTACCGAGTATTCCGATTCGACTACTGCCTGGGCAGTGCCTCCCATCGCAGCAGCCACAGCTATGCTAAGCGCTAGTTTTTTCATCTTCATGTCTTTTCTCCCTTACTTGTTGCGAAACCACAAACCTAAAACCTGCCCTGATCTGTCCCGGGACACAAGGAAAAGCTCAAGGCTGAGCTTCAATATAATGTCATTGTTGGATTTTGGCAAGCAAGAAATCGCAAAATCGCATCAATGCTTGCTCGTGCTTGTTGTATCTGCACAACGCCAAATCTACAACAGCTTTACCAAAGTATAAACTTTATACCGGCAGATTTACAAATTTAACCTTTCGGCAAAGCCACTTTTACTTCCCCTCACCTAGCTGCACCAGCCGCTTTTTGGCTATGGGACTATGGGGGTCTAAGGCAAACGCTTGGGCGTAAGCTTGCCTGGCTTTGGCGTTTTCGCCTTGCGCAAGCAGCGCCTCGCCCAAAGACAGCCACATCGCTGCATCTTCGCGATCTAACAAGAGCGCTGCGCGATAGTCGGCTTCGGCCTGCGCATAGCGCTTTTGGGCGTAAAAGATGCTGCCGCGCACCCAGTATAGGCGCTTTTTGACTTGCGGCAACAAAGGCCGCTTTAACGTGTCTTCGACCGCACGCAGCGCCAAATCGTAATTTCCTGCCACCAGATACGCTGCGGCCAGATTGGCCGCCACGCTTTGCGGCAGAGGCGCCTTAGGCGGCCAAGGAGTAGACGCAAGCTGCTTTCCCAAAGCCAACGACTCTTGAATTCTTCCCGCCTCGAAGTATTCGCGCGCCAATTCCAGCTTGGGGCGCAGGGCTTTGGGTTCCAAGCGAACGTTGTCTTGCCAAAATGCGATCGGATCGCGCCACAGCTGGTTGCGGTGCCAAGTTTGCCAGAGAAAGCCCAACAGCGCCAAACCAAGCACTCCCGGGCCAAGTGCGGCCCACCTTGGCTGGCGAGCCGGCACAGCTACCAACAGCCCCCACGCGCAAGCCAAAGCTAAACCGGCATTGGGAAGGTAGGTTCGGTGTTCAAAGACCAGGTCGCGGATCGGAACGACAGAAGATTCAACCAAATGGGCAGTGTAGTAAAACAAGATTCCAAAGGCTAAAACAGGCGCTTTTTTTAAACCCCAACCCGCCCAGGCGATGGCCGCCAGATGGCCTAAAGTAGCCAGCACCACCCAAAGCTCAGACCAAGAAGGCGGCTGATGAGCGGCATAATCTAGCCGCAAGCCTACCGGCCAAAAGAACAGCCTAAGGTACCACCACAGAACTTTGACCTGCGCCGCCAGATAGCCGCTGCGGCCAAACCAATCGGTCTCGCGAGTCAACCGGTCAAGCGCCTGAAATCCCGGCAAATAACTCATCGCCCACAGCAGCCCTATACCGAAGGCGAAAACAGCCAGCGCCCCCCAACGCAACCATGCGGCATACCGGGAATGAGGAAAAAAGGCAAGCTCTACCAGGAGTGCCGCAAGCGGCAAAGTGGCCGCATTCTGCTTGCTGAGCAAAGCCAAACCTGCGCTCAAAATTCCTCCTCCCGCCCACAGCAGCTTATGCTTTAGGCTAAAAGCCAAGCGCAGGCGCAGGTAACAAACCAAAGCGCTCAGGTAAAACAGCGCCGAAAGCACCGCAAAGCGCTGGCTGATGTAGGTCACCGCTTGGGTCTGCAAAGGATGCAGGGCAAACACCAGCGCCGCGGCTAAAGGCAGCCACGCCCGAAACGGTCCCGTTGCTCCCTGGCCACTTGGGGTTTTAAGCAGCTCCCGCGTTACCTGCCATAAGGCTAAAGCCGCCAAAAAATGAAGCCACAGATTGACCAGGTGGTAGCCGGCCACCGCTAAGCCGTGCAGCTTATAGTTCAAAGCCAGGCTAAGGTAGCCTAAAAAACGCAGCGGCTCTTCCTGCCAAAGACGGCTTAGGTCAAACTGCTTAACCGCCGAATTGGTCTGGACGGTCAGATAGTCATCTAGATAAAACGGTACATCCAAGGTGTGGCCGTAGCTTACGCCTATGGCCAAAGCGATCAGGAGCGGTTGAAGCCACACTCCGTGCACCCTAGAGAGGCTTGCCAAGACAGGTAAGTTCACTTGGGAAAGCCAAGTATTGTTAACCCAAAACGAATACTTTCTTAAGGATTTGGCATCGCATGGTACCAGGTGCCGTTTATCTTCACCCACTTATCGCGGATTTGGCCTTTGACCGGCTTTGGGATGACCGGTGGGACCATGTACTCCACCGCCAGCGTGACCTCGGCTTCGTTGGGAGTTAAAAACTGAACCTTTTGGATCTGATAGCTCAGGTAGTGGATCCCGCCTTTGTTTTGCACGTATTTTTGCAGGCTGGCTTTAGGGTTGCGCGAGAGTTCCTCATAGTCGTACATGGCCACCAAATCTCCCGCCTTGAGCGCCTCCCAGAATCCAGCAACGCGCTGTCTTAAGCGCTGCTCTTGATCCATCCACAAGGTGGCACAACCAGTCAACAAAGAAATTACCAGGAACCAAGCAATTTTTTGCATGATCTCCTTCCTTTAGAAATAGAACTTAAAAGAATGATGTTTTTCCATGTCCGCCCGCAGTTCCTCGGCCCGCTCAAGGATATAGGGATTGGTCACATTGCGCAGCATCGATTGGCCGTGTACCCGATAGCGGCACAAAATTTGCGGAACATAACAACCAATAAAGCCGCGGTCGACGAAAGCACACCATAAGTCGTAATCCTCCCAGCCGAAATTGTACGGCATGCGCCGGTAACCTCCGACGGCTTCCAAAGCCGACATGCGGATCATGGCCATGGCGTCTATGTAGTTGCCGAAAGCAAATTTCTCAGGCTGCCAAAGCTCGTTGCCGATCAAAGTCTGCTCCCCGCCAAAACACTCGATCAAGCTGTAGGCCATATGGGCGTTAGAGTTCTCCAGCGCCTCGCGCAGCGCTTTCAGACAACGCGGATACAGGAGATTGTCGGCATCGAGGATAAACACATAAGGGGTTCGGACTTGGACGATGGCGGTATTGCGGGCTTGCGATAGGCCTTGGTTAGCCTTATGGCGCAGCAATTTAAGCGTGCGAAAACGCCCTTCTCCTTGATGCTGAACCATCCACTCTAGGATGCGCGCTGCTGAGTCATCCGGGGAGCAATCGTCGAGAACGATCACGTCAAAGCGCGGCTCGGTCTGGACGCACAAGCTGTCTAGCGCCTCCAGGCACTCTCTGCCATAGCGATAGCAAGTGACAATCACGCTCACCTTAACCTCTCCATTAGAGAGATTCTCGCTTTTCCATACAACTTCAAAAGGTGCCTCAGGAATCATTGCACCTCCAAAACTGAAAACAGGCGCGCCAAAACCTTATCCATAGCAAGTTCGGTTTGCAGGCGGGTAAATGCTTCTAGGGCAAAGCGCTCGGCTTCTTCAGGATGGGCAAGATAGTGGGTGCAGACTGTTGGAATCAGGTCTTGCGGCAAGTCAAGGTAATCCCGATTGGCGTGCAAAGCTGGGCAAAAGTCGCAGTGCTCGCTAAGCACCAAAGTCTGCTGCAAAATGCCCAAATTGACGATCCTTTGCCATTCTAGATAAGGGTGCTCGTCGCGGTGGATGTTAAGGACGATTTTGGCGCGCCGGATTAATCCCGAAAGCGCGGCAAAATCCAACGCGCGCTTGTCTCCTGGCAAAAACGGTCTGTCTCCTTCTGGTAAATAAATAAAGGTTTCAAGACCTGCGAAAAACCGAGCATGGCGGGCAAAAAACGCCTTGCGCCTTGGCGAGGCGGTACCGATGAACACCACATCCAACGGCCGTTCTCGATAGCTTTTAGGAGTAACCTTGCGGATTTCATTGGGCAAGTAACTAAAAGCCGGATGCTCCGGCAACTCTTCAGGCGGATTTACAGGAGCATAGCCAAGCGGCAAAAAATAAGCTCGTACCCCCATCTGCCGCAAGTAAATGGCAGTTTGATAGTTAATGTCTAGCACTGCCCGCGCGGCCGGAAAAAATTCCCAGGCGGTCCGAAACCACTGAGTTTGGGGTTGCTCGGTGTTAACCAACAACAGGCGGGAAGACTCCCGGGAGAACTGGGAGATCCGCCCAACTCCCTTGCCCAAGGTAAAAAATTCGTGGGGCGCGATCACGACAATCCAATCGTACTTTTTAGGATCGATCTTGTCGCGCTCATCTCCCAGCACCACCTCGGCGCCTAATCCTTCAGCCGCTTGGGCTAACGCCAAGCCGATCTCGCGCATAAAAAAATTGCCGCCGCTTGAGGCCAGCACCGCTAGCCGACGACCTAGAAGCGAGCAATCTTTCGCCTCCGCGCTCATATAGGCGTAAGGGTCTGCGCTGCCGGTGGCAGGATTAGGAACAGGCAAAGGCGGGGCAGCGTCGCTCTCGAGAACAAGCCTCTGCCGCGCCACGCGCCATGCTCCCCGCCAGCCGTAGCGCTTCACCGCCCGCTCAAGGCGCCGCCAAGGTTGGCTGCGAAGTAAAATTGCCCCTTGTTGCAGCGGCCATAGCCAAGGACCGATTTGATATTCTAGGGGGCTGATAGCAATCAGCGCAATCTGGGAAAAACTCACGCTGCCTCGGTCCAAAAAGACCAGCGCCATCGTCTCTGCCGCTTTAGGTAAACGCAGGTAAAGCACGCGCGGCCTCCCTGGAAAGAGCACAACCTCTTGCCTGCTCAGCGGATGCCAGCGTTGCTTGGCAAGCTCGCCAAATTCCACCCAAAGCCGCACCGCTTGCTCGCCTGCGAGCTTAAGCACGACTTTGGCGGCGTGCACTGCGCTGTCAAAGCGCACCAACAGCCGCGCCTGCGGAGCTTTCACTATCAAACCTGCGGTTTGCTCGGCAACGCGATCGCCAAAAACCTTAAGCGGAGCTAAGAACCGGCGCATTCCTCCCAAAGCTTGTCGCGGTTTAGGCCAAATGTAGGCAGGAAGGGTTATCGGTGTGCACTCGGCGAGCGCGACCGGAGTAAACCCCTCCCCCACGGGCAGCAAGCGACAACCCAGATAACGCCACAGCCAACTGGCTTGGATTTGCTCTAAGGTCTGGACGGCGCTTTGGGCATGTGCTAGCTCTTGGCGTAGAGCTTTTAGCTTCTCCTGCTGCTGGATCAAAGTAGCCTTGGCCTGCTCGAGCTCGGTTTGCTTCTCCTGCAAAGCAGCCTGAAGCTTTGCAATTTCCTCGGATTTTTCCTCGCTCCAGCGCTGCCAAGCCTGGTGTTCTTGAGCGATCTTGTGGGCGGCTGTGGCAAGCTCGCGCCGGAAGCCGTCCAATTCAGCCTGCAAGGTTCTAATTTGGTCTTGTTTAGTCAAGCGCTCCCCTAAAGCGGCAAAAAACAGCTCGATCCTTGCCCATTGTTCTTCTCCCGCAGTAAACCAAATCCTAAGCTCTCCATTCAGGGCTTCCTGACCGACGGCGACAATCCCAAGGCCGTGGCTAAAACCGAACAAGCGCGTCGGATAGCGCTGACAAAGCTCCCGCCACAGTTTAAAGACGCCAAAATCCCCCTCGTGCACGTTCACATCGTGCAAGAGCACCACTCCTTTGGAACTCATTTTGGGCAGCCAGGATTCAAAATCGCACTTTACTGCCTCATAAGTGTGCAGCCCGTCGATATGTAACAGGTCGATCTCACCTTCGGCAAAATGCGAAAGCGCTTCATCAAAAGTCATCTTAAGAAGGGTAGAGAACCGCCTGTACAAAGGATCGTGATAAGCACAAAGCTCCTGGTATACTTCCTCGCCGTAAAATCCAGCCTGCGGGTCGCCCTGCCAGGTATCGATTGCGTAGCAGCGGGTAGGCAATTTAAGCTCGTCCACCGCTTGGCAAAACGCGCAATAGGAGTCGCCTTTGTGGGTGCCTAGCTCGACGAATACTTTAGGCCGGTGCAAGGCAGTCAAGGCGAACGCCACTGGGATTAGGCCATGCCATGCCGTGACGTCGGTCAGGCGCCTGGGAGCAGAGAAAATGATCGAATGTTGCAGCCCATCAAAAGTCATTGTGATTCCACCGGCCAAAAAATTAACTTAAGTGCCATATCATTTCAGATCTATGTCTTAAATTAAGGAGATAGGCCGTCCATGCACGAGAGCTCACTACGCCATATGCGAAGGTTGGTTGACACTTACCTGAAAGAAAGCAGCTCACTAACTATCGCCGACCTCGGGGCTATGGATATTAATGGCTGCTATCGTTCCCTGTTTGAGAGGCCAAACTGGCGTTACCTAGGCATCGATCTATCCCCTGGCCCCAACGTCGATTGCGTGCTGAACTCACCTTATCGCCTGCCGTTTGCCAACAACAGCATTGATTTGTTCCTCTCCGGACAAGCCTTTGAACACATCGAATTCTTTTGGCTGACTTGGCTCGAAATGGCGCGCATCGTCAAACCTGGTGGGTTGATCTTTCTGATTGCTCCTTCGCGTGGGCCACAGCACCGCTATCCGGTCGACTGCTGGCGCTTTTATCCCGACGGTTTTGCCGCATTAGCCAAATATGCTGCTATGGACTTATTAGAAGTCCACACGGACTGGGAGCCTAACGGTGATCCCGACAGCGCCCTTTGGGGAGATACTGTCGGCGTATTCCGCAAGCGCTCGCAAAGTGCCGTCCGTCGGTTGACCGACAACATCACCCGTTATCTGCGCTACTGGATTATGCCAGGCTTCCGCTATTGATGCTCTTTCTGCCGATGCCAAATTGTGCCGACGATAGGCCACAGCCACCACAGCCAAGGCCAGCGTTGTACTTTGTGCTCTAAATGCCGCACCGCTTGCTGGAAAGCAAGGTCAGGTTCTTTGGACAACCCGGTGAGAAAACCACAAACTCGAAATCCCTCAGGTTCTGTCCAACCATACACTAAACGCGCCCCAGTGCGCTTTGCTAGGCGCAAAATGCCGGTTGGCAAAGCAAGATAGCCGCCAAGAAAAGGCAGCTGCTCCGCGTGCTTTCTCCATCCCGGCGCATACGCATCCAAGATAATGATAATAGTTTCCCCTTTTTCTAATCCTCGATATAGGTCTCGTAGCCTTCCATCCAAGCTGATCCAGCAGCCCCCCATATAGGCATGCAGAGTTTCGGCCTTACGTCTTAAATAAACCCGTTCGCTCTCTACAAACCGCCCTCCATCTATTGCTTGAGTTAACATCCCTAGCCTGAAACCGGCCAATGCCAATCCCAAACCGTGTAAGCCGACTCGGCCAAAATGAGCCATGATCAAAATTACCCCTTTGCCTTCCGCCTGAGCTTGCTGCAGGGTTTCTATTCCTTGCACGCGCACTAAGCCTCCCGCCTTGCCACGCCTCATGACACAAGCATCTAAACATTCCCACGCCTGGGTTACAAAGTAACCTATAGCAAACTTAATGCTCTGCCAAAGGCTAAGCTGCGGCCACAGAAGGCGTACACCAGCAATCACAGCCCGCCGCGTCGAGCGATTTGTCCACAGATCGAAAACGCCAACGACTGCAGCTAATCCATAAGCTACAGGTAAAGGCAAATAGGCTAATGCCGGAAACAGGACCCGGTAGCGGAAAAATTTGCCCACCTTTCGAGCGTAGTGAGAAATCTTGCTAATCAAATTCCTTGCCAGAAATGATCCAGATGGACCATGCCTACTTCCCTACCCTTGGCTCGGACGACAAATGGGCAAATCAATTCCGCCGCGTCGTAGACCTGAAGCCCTGAGTCGTCTAAGACGTAAACGCTTAGATAATACTCCCCGGCAAGTAACGGCAAGGCTGGGAAAACCAAAGCGACTTGCTTTTTGCCCGCTAGCAAGGGTTTTGCCTCAGGCAAAAAGTGCGTGGCGGTACCAAAAATATTTTCCTTATCGTTGCGCACGATTGCCACTCCCACATGACAGGGGATAGGTGGCGATGTTCCCTCAATCTCCACGACTATCTTATGAGTTTGAAAGTTAATCGCTTCAGCCACCGAACGACCTTCAGCGTCTTCGATTGCGACGTAACGCAAGCGCACTGGTGTCGAGGTTGCTGGCTGCAAGTTGCGAAACGGCATCCCGGCTGCGATTTCGCGCAGTCCGGCATTTTTCTCGCGCTCGTAGTTTTCAAAAGCGCTGACTACTTCTTCGGTTTCGCCTAACATGCGCAACTTCCCTTGGTCTAGCCAAGCCACTCGCTGGCAGAGGCTGCGAACTTGGTATAAGTTATGCGAGCAAAACAATACAGTCTTGCCTTGCTCGCGAAACTGCAAGATGCGATCTAAGCTTTTCTTTTGAAAGTGCAGGTCGCCCACCGACAGTGCCTCATCGATGATCAAAATATCCGGATCGACGTGAGTGGCCGCTGAAAACGCCAGGCGCATGAACATTCCGGAAGAGTACGTTTTAACCGGACGCGCTAGAACCTCATCGGTCAATTCCGCAAACTCCGCTACCTTACGGAGGTACTGAGGCATTTGCGCGCGCAAGATGCCAGCCAAGACCCCCATCAAACGGATATTTTCCCAGCCGCTCTCCTCGGGGTGAAAACCTGCTCCCAATTCGAGCAGCGCTGCCACCCGACCTGAGACAGTGATGCGTCCCCGGCTCGGCCTGAGCGTTCCTGCGATCAGCTTGAGCAAGGTGCTTTTGCCGGCACCGTTTTCACCGATAATGCCAAAGGTTTCGCCTGGCCTAACCGCTAAAGAGACCTCGCGCAGCGCCCAATGCATAGCGTGCTCTGGCACCTGGCCAAACAGGATGCGCAGCCGGTTGACGGGACGAGGCGACAGAAGGTAACCACGCCAGACCTGTTCCAAAGTGATCGCAGCGGTCACAGCCAATCTCTTAAGACCACCTCAAAGCGCCTAAACAGCCACCATCCTCCGCTACCCAGCAAGGCGCTCCAAACCAACAAGGCCACTAAACTTTGAGGTGGCCAGGAAAAGCCTAATAAAACCGCGTGGTAAGCGTCTGTCAGTACAGCAAAGGGATTAAAGATCAACCATTCCCGATAAGGCAGCGGCACAAGGCTGCGAGGATACAAAATAGGCGTGGCATAAAACAAAAACTGCAACCCTATCGGCACCAGCTGCCCTAAGTCCCGCAAGCCAAGCGTCAATCCGGCCAGTATCCAACCAAGGCCTAAGCTAACTGCCAATTGGCAGATCAGCACCAGCGGCAGCCAAAGCATAGCGTGTGGAGTCAGAACAGCGTACCACCCCAGCAACATTCCCAAGATCAGCATCCCAAAAAGTTGCGACAGAAACGCCGCCAACACTGCTGCCGTAGGGAAAATCCAAAGAGGAATTACTACTTTTTGCAACAATGACTCATGGGCCACCAAAGATTGCGCTGCGCGCCCAATCCCTTCAGACAGCCCAAACCAAGGGAGAAGACCAGCCAATAGATAGAGAAAATAGCCGTTTTTTAATTCTAACTCCGGTATCCTTATTTTCAAGACCACAGCAAAGACAAAGTAAAACAAGCCAATATAGGCCAATGGCAGAAACAAAGCCCAAAGCATACCCGCCCACGAGCCGGCATAGCGGACTTTCAATTCCCGTCTGGTCCACAAACGCAGAAGCTCAAAAACATTGCTGTCGGTCATTAGCCTGTCATAATGGGTCGTTGATCGCCAATCCTTAAGAAGAAAACCATGCCCTACCGCGATCTGCGCGACTTTCTCCAACTTTTAGAACGAAAAAACCAGCTCAAGCGTATTTCTCTGGAAATCGATCCCTACCTTGAGATCACCGAAATCTGCGACCGAACCTTGAAAGCTCAAGGACCTGCGCTTTTGTTTGAGCATCCCAAGGGATCTAAGATACCTCTTTTAGGCAATCTGTTCGGCACGGTGGAGCGGGTCGCCTTAGGCATGGGAGCAGAATCGGTAGAAGCGCTGCGCGAGGTGGGAAAACTCTTAGCCTTCCTGAAAGAACCTGAACCCCCAAAGGGGATGCAGGATGCGTGGGAAAAATGGCCGCTATTTAAAAAAGTCCTCAGCATGGCGCCTAAGCTTATCAAATCCGCG
Source organism: Methylohalobius sp. (assembly GCA_046295755.1). Taxonomy (GTDB): domain Bacteria; phylum Pseudomonadota; class Gammaproteobacteria; order Methylococcales; family Methylothermaceae; genus Methylohalobius. The sequence goes on along the minus strand of JBKBMR010000007.1, from coordinate 7,768 downwards.
CCCTGTCAGGAAGAGGTGATCGAAGGGGGAGAGGTAGACCTTGGCCGCTACCCGATCCAAACCTGCTGGCCGGAAGATGCCGGCCCACTCATCACCTGGCCTTTGGTCATCACCAAAGGACCGCACAAGGAGCGCCAAAACTTAGGAATCTATCGGATGCAGGTGATCGGACGCAATAAAACCATCATGCGCTGGCTCGCCCACCGCGGCGGGGCTTTGGACTTTAAAGAATGGCAACAGGTACACCCTGGAGAACCGTTTCCGGTGGCTGTTGCCTTGGGAGCCGATCCTGCGACGATTCTGGCGGCGGTCACCCCGATCCCGGATACCCTGTCTGAGTATGCTTTCGCCGGACTCTTGCGCGGGGGCAAAACCGAGGTGGTCCGGGCAAAGCTGTCTAAGCTTTGGGTGCCGGCAAGCGCCGAGATCGTCCTAGAAGGTTTCATCTATCCTGGCGAGACCGCGCTTGAAGGCCCGTTTGGCGACCATACCGGCTACTACAACGAGGTAGAGGAATTTCCGGTGTTCACCATCGAGTGCATCACCCAACGGCAGAACCCGATCTACCACAGCACTTATACCGGCCGCCCGCCGGATGAACCGGCGATTTTGGGGATGGCGCTCAACGAGGTGTTCGTGCCGATCCTGCAAAAACAATTTCCCGAAATCGTCGATTTTTACCTACCGCCGGAGGGTTGTTCCTATCGCCTAGCCGTGATCAGCATCAAAAAACAATATCCAGGTCACGCCAAGCGGGTAATGCTGGGACTTTGGTCGTTTTTACGCCAATTCATGTACACCAAATTCGTCATCGTCACCGACGCCGACATCGACATCCGCGACTGGAAGGACGTAGTCTGGGCGATCACTACCCGCATGGACCCGGGCAGGGACTTGACGATTATCGAACATACACCGATCGATTACTTGGATTTCGCCTCTCCAACGGCGGGCTTAGGTTCTAAGCTTGGCTTTGATGCGACCAACAAATGGCCAGGGGAAACCAGCCGCCAGTGGGGAAGGCCCATCGTCATGGATAAAGAAGTCAAGCGTCGGATAGACGCGCTTTGGCCAAGCTTAAACCTCCTTTAACCTTCAGGATGCGCCTCGATCTCTTCGATCACTGCTTGCGAGGCCAGCATCAGGCCGCGCCGGTAACAACCCGCTGCCTCCTGAAAAGCGCCTTGCTTTTGCAGCAAATCCCCAAGCAAGCGGTATGCTTCTGCGGAGGGCTGAAGAGCGAGACTGCGGCGCAGATATTCTTTAGCCAGATCGAGGAAACCTGCACGCATCGCCAGTTTACCGAGCACTTGGAGCAGCACCGGATCGTCCGGATGGGCTTTGAGCCACTGCTCGGCTTGGCGAAGCTGCGCCTCAGCGTCAGCCAGGTCAAGTCCGCCGTACAGCACCACAAGCGGCGCCTGCCAATGGCGCTCTAAGGCTTGGTGCAGTTGCTCTGCGATTTCATTTCCTGCCCCGCATTCGATCATCGCGGCGAAATAGATCGCCTGAAGGTCCGGGAAGCTGCGCGCATGTTCGGGAAGCTCCTGCCACTTCGCCGCAAGAACTCTGGCGTCTTTGCGCGCCGCTGTCTCTTTAAGTAGCGTGCTGTAAGCCTCAAGCTCCAACAGCCTGACCTCAGCTTCCAATAGCACCTTGTGCTCGCGCAAGCGCGGCAACAGCCGGGTCAAGCCTTTAAAGTCGCCCAGTTTGGCATAAGCCTCGTGCAACAGCTTTAAAATTCTGGCGTTACCAGGAGCGATCTTTTCCAGTTGCAGTAGGGACTCGACTGCCTGGTCGAATTTCCCCGCCGCTAAGTCGAGCTCAGCTTCAGTGAGTTTCACTGCGAGCTCAGCACTGGGGGCTAGCTCATAGGCTTGCTTTAAATACGCATCGCGCTCGGTCTCTGCTCCCCGTTGATGAGCTAAGCGGGCGGCAGTCAGATAATGAACCAGTGCTTGATCGCTCAAGACAGCCCCTTGGATCAATACCTTTTCAGCGCGGTCCCAGTTGCCTTCGGCGGCTTGGCGTAGGCCCTCGACCAACTGCCTAAATGCAGTTTCCGTTTGCTTCCGGCGCTTCAGGGTGGGCAAGGCTAAAAGCAGGCTGGTCAAACGCACTGCCGCATAAAACAGCACAAAAGCCAAACCTAAAATCAACACCAAGGTCAAAACGGTCAACTCGATTTCCCATCTTCCAAGGCCGATCAACACATAACCGGTGCGAAGCAGCTCTAAGCGAGGCAGAAACACAGCCGCGATCGCTGCCAGCACCAACACGCTGGACCACAGGATAAGTTGCTTCTTCCAGGTTGGCATGGCTTTCTCACTGAGACGGTGTTTGCGGTCCCTGCAATAATCCCTCGGTTTGGGGACTACCTAGCGATGACAGCCGGTCGAGCTCCAGGCGGAGCTGAGGAAGATTGCGCAGCAATTGCAAAGCTTGCCCGACCTCAGAAATCTCGACCGCCACCGGACGCTTGGAAACCGCCTGAAGCTGCGCGGTAAATTCCGCCACTGACTGGGCCTGAGTGTCGAAGTGTTCGTTCACCCACTTTTCCGCTGCCTCCAGGCTGGTGCGGTAGAGCAAAGGTTCTCCCCGCACTGCGGCCAGGCGGGCGGTTTCTAGTTTCAAGACCAGCGCGTGGCGGATCGCTTCGACCTCTTCCGGGGTAAGGATCGCCTCTACCGGACGGTCAGTCTGTCGGCGACGGATAGTGAGCACTTCTTTCCAATCCTTAAGTAAGCCTTTGTCTTCTTCCCCCGGTTTCGGCGCTACCCTGCCCATGTGCGGCAAGCGCAAAGGCAAAGACTTAATCTGCTCCTCAAGCGCCAAGATCTGCGCGGATATGCCCACCACGTCCGGGGATTCTATGGCTTTCAGGGCAGCGATCTCGCGCGCTAATACCTCGCGCACTCTGAAAAGAGCGGGATCACCGGCCAGACGCAGCAGTTCATCTGCCGTCTCCATCGCCTTCAGCGCCGAATTTGTATCTCCCACCAGACGGAGCTTTTGATTGGCAACGTTGAGCAGATATTCGGCGTCGGCGATCATCACTGCGCTCTTGGTCCGATTGAGCTGCTGCTGGAGGCTGTCGAGATGGGTCTTGAGTTGAGCATGGCTTAATTCCAATTGTTTGGAGAGGGCAGCCAGCTTCTCGTCAAACACCCGGGACTGATCTGAGAGCATCGCCTGCCACTGCTGCTGGCGCGTGCCTTCTGCACCTTCCAGCCTGGCCACTTGGGCGTGCAAAGTAGCGACCTCCTTCTGCAGAGCAGTTATTTGATGGGTGAGGTCAATCAGCCGTTGGCTTTCTTTGCCGACCTGCCCACCTAAACCTGCCTGCTCGGCGCGCAGCATCTGGAATAGGTAATAGCCTGCCCCGCCAAGGCTCAGGAGTAGAATCACCAAAACCACCGCAATCCAGAAACCAAGCCTTGACAGACCTTCTTCCTCGTATTCATCCGCGTGCATCTGTGCCATCGTATCTCCTTAACTTCAAATCGAAACGCGCCGCCAGCGCCTCAACTACTGCCTCGTCTAATGCTGAAGAGGCTGCGATCACGTCTGCAAAGCCCGCCCGGCGCGCCTCCTCCGCAAGCCTGGAACTGACCACGATCATAGGCAGAGCATGAAGCTCTCCCAAGCGCTCGCCTGCGGCCGATTGCAGGTTGATTAAGCCTTCGCCACTGCTGACCGAGACAGCATCCAGGCCTTGGGCAAGCAGTCTCCTGAGGTAGGCGACCGTCTCCGGACGAGGGGGAGCACGCCGGTACAGCTCTATGCGATCGACCCGGGCACCACGCGCGCTTAAAGTGTCAGCCAGCTCTGTCCGGCCGCCTATGCCTTGTACAATCAGGATGCACCGACCCGAGACTTGGCGCAAAGCTTCCTGCGCAAGCAGGCTTTCTGAAGTGTACGGAGGCGGCGCTTTTAAGTCCACTCTCAGCCCGGCCTCGGCAAGCGCCTTGGCCGTCGCCTTGCCTATCGCCGCGGACTTGAACCGCTCCGCTGTAGGCAGACCGGCTTCAAGGGCAAACCGGACTGCATTCGCACTGACAAAAATCAGCCAGTCGTATCCCTGCCACCAGCCCGGCTTTGGCGGCTCGGTGGGAATGATCTCCAACATCGGGCAATGGTAAGCGATACCACCGAGCGCCTCGATCGCTCGACACTGCCCCTCGCCCTGACCACGGGGTCGGGTTACTAGGACTCGTACTCCTCGAAGCTTTCCGGCATCAACCATACAGAGATTGCAAAATCCGATCCGCACCCCGGGCAAGCAGGGTTTCCGCCAGAACCTCCCCTAGCGCCTGCGCTTCCCATACCTCGCCTTCGATCTCAGCGGCGATCAGTTCACAACCGTTCGGCGTCCCTACCCGCCCGCGGAGATGCAGACGTCCGGCGCGCAATTCGCCAAATCCGGCGATGGGCACCTGGCAGCCCCCCTGCAGACGCGCGTTCAAGGCCCGCTCGGCGATTACGCACGCTGCAGTGTCCGGATCATGTAAAGGGGCGATCAAACGATTGATGAAGGCATCGTCACATCGACACTCGATCCCAATAGCCCCCTGGCCGATCGCTGGCAAACACAACTCTGGATCGAGCCACTCGGTGATCTGGGCCTCCAACCCCAAGCGTTTCATGCCCGCCGCAGCCAACACAATGGCGTCAAACTGGCCGGCAGCCAGCTTCTTAAGCCGAGTGCCTACGTTGCCGCGTAAGGGAATGATTCTCCAATCAGGGAAACGCCGCTTTAGCTGACACTGGCGACGCAGGCTGGAGGTGCCGATGCAGGCTCCGCGAGGAAGATGCTCCAAACTCGAGTATTTGACGCTGACCAGCACGTCGCGCGGATCCTCCCGCTTGAGGATAGCGCCGACGTGAAGGCGATCAGGCAACTCTACCGGAACGTCCTTCATGGAGTGGACTGCAATTTCTGCCCGGCCGTCGAGAATCCCTTGCTCCAATTCCTTGACGAACAATCCCTTGCCACCCACCGTAGCTAAAGGCGCATCCGAAATCTTGTCCCCGAGGGTGGTCATCTGCACCAACTCTATCCTAAGCTCAGGGTAGAGCCGCCGCAGGCAGGAGGCTACATGTTCAGCTTGCCAGATAGCAAGAGGGCTTTTCCGAGTTGCAATGCGGATCGCGCTTGTCACTTATGCCATGCCCGCCATTTGAAACCAATTATAACAAAATTACCGCGGGCGCTAAACGACCAGGTGCCTTTGTTTACAACAACTTGACTGCAGCGATAACCAATCCACCTACGCTGATGACGGTGGCAAACGACCAGACCATAAACCGGTCGATCCGACGGGTAAGCTCGTAGAAACGGTTCTCCATGGCAATCTCTAACCGTTCAAAGCGCCTATCCATGGCCTCAAAGCGCTTGTTCATGTCCTCAAAGCGCTTGTCGATCTGCTCAAAGCGCTTGTTCATGTCCTCAAAGCGCTTGTCGATCTGCTCAAAGCGCTTGTTCATGTCCTCAAAGCGCTTGTCCATGAGCTGAAAGCCTTGCGCCATTAATTCTCGCTGATGCTTTAGTTCTTCTTCCACCCGTACCAAACGTTCTTGTACTTCGGCGGAATAGCGCATTAAAAGCTCGGGTTGGCGCTTGTTCAGCTCCTCTTGGATGAGCTTGCGAATGCGTTCGATGTCGTCAGGAGCCAGTGCCATAAAGGTTTGCTCGATCTATGATTAATTTTGAACTTTACAAAAACGGCCGTTTTTCCTCAAGCGTAGCGGCCGGCATCGGTGATCAATTCCCATACCGGTAAATTGACTTTTCTGATCATCGGCAAGACCCGATCCACCTCGGCCAGACAGGGACGCCTTATGCCGTGATAGTCGATATCTGGGCCGATGGGTAAAAAGCGGATGCCGAATAAGCGCAGAAAGCGCAAAAGCGCAGGCTCCATTACCGCGTACCAGTGGGTGATCCCATGCGCCCGGGTCATACGCATAATCGCGGCAAACAGGCCAACGGTGATATGCGGCAAGATGCGCCGCTCGTCTGGCGCAAAATAAACTTCCGGCTGTGGCCTAATCCCTGCTAGAGTCCCAGACTCATCCTGACGGCGTTTGAACTCCTTAGAAACCGCAAACCTGGATATTTCTGCCAGATGGCGGCGGATAGCCAGATCGGTGACCGGAGCTTGCAACACGCAGTGCTCCTCGATGGGAAACAGCGCTTGAGGATTGCCCGGATCCGGTAGCACCAAGCGCACCGTAGCAGCGTATAGCCCAGAGCGATGGTGACGGATGAGGTAATGATCGCTGCGGCAGTCGTAAGAATCGGTCTCCAGATAAACTTCTTGGCCGTTTTCATAAAAGACTTGAACTCATCTCAAAATTCCGTTCAGACAGACCATAAAGCACGCAATCGTCAGGAACGCTCGTCGCTCGTACCGCGTGGCGAACCTCCGAGTTGTTCAACCAGGCAAACGCTCTCTCCACCTTCCAGCTGCCGACTCAGGATGCACCTTCGCCGACGCCGCTGGCGTTTAGCGGACGCTCCAGGACCGATAATCCCCCGTTTCCTCAATTTGCGCCGCAGGATGCAAATCGTATCCTACGGCCAAGTGCTTTAGGACGCCCTCAGCGTCGTTTCGCCCGATCGACCGTCTGCAAGGCGACTTTCTTCTCATTCACCTTAAGCGCCCGTAAGGGTAAAAGCCTGCGGCCTTCCTGCGCCATCGGCGATCAAGGGTCGCTGACTGCCTTGGCCCTTGCGCCCCCAGCCTACGGCATCTTCCCCTTTTTGGAAAGCCTGGGTCCATCCGAGCTTGCCCTGCTCATCGAGCGTGGTCAAGAAGGCCTGCCAGATCCGTTCCCACCTGCCATCGGCTTCCTAAGGCGGCCAAGCGCCGATGGCAGGTTAAGTCGTCGCCATAGCGCTTAGGCAGGTCGTTCCACGGAATGCCGGTGCGCAGCACATGCAAGATCCCGTTGAGGACCTGGCGATCGTCGGTGCAAGGTCGGCCGCGCTTTTTGGGAAGAGGAAGCCAGGGTTGAATACGAGCCCACCGTTCGTCGGTAAGGTCGCGATTCTTCTTCATGCCCGCAGTTTATGCCCATCCTGACCCCTTTGTCAATTTTGTGTATGAGTCCAATACCTTTGGCACTTAGGTTGCTGGATGAGGAGGAATTGTAGAGGAGAGAGCTGGCCGAGGGCATGATGAGGGCGTTGGGTGTTGTAAAAGACGAGCCGGTCGGCGAGTTTTTGATTGAAGAGGGTGAGATCGGTAAAGAGCAGGTCTTCGTGGAAGTCGACGAAGGACTCCTTAAGGGTGCGGTTGAAGCGTTCGATGTGGGCATTCATTTTTGGGGATTTGGGGTAGGTATACCAGCGGGCGATGCCGTGCTGTTGCAAGGTTTGGGCGAAACCGGCCTCGAATTCGGAGCCGTTATCGGACAGCACGATCTGAGGTGGCGAAGGCAGCAGGCTGAGTGTGGCAGAAAGCGCTGCCTGGGTGTGGCGGGCCGATTTGCTGGGGATGGCGAAGGCAAACGCAAAACGGCTTGTGGGGTCGATGAAGGTGACGAGGTAGCGTCTGATCCCATCGCGGATACGCTCGATGGTATCGGTGGCCAGGCACGAAAGCGCTGCGGTGGGCGCGCCTTTGGGCTTACGTGGCTTGCACGGGCGCCGGACAGGCCTTAGGCGCCCTTGGCTGTCCAGGCGGGCAGGCGCATAGCGCATCTTGTCGGGGGCGCGGGCAAGGATAAGGTCCCTCGCTTCGCTTCGGGAAGGGTCGAGACC
>JBKBMR010000006.1:0-33327 GCA_046295755.1 Methylohalobius sp. | reverse complement strand
TCGCCTTCGGCCAGATTCTGTAAATGATGGTCGCGGGCGATGCGCGCGTATTCGTCAGGCAGATTCCACTGGGCCAGTAACCTAGCGCCGATCTCAGGATGCAAGGAAAAACCCGCCTCTTCGATCACCGCTTCGGTCAATTCTCCGGTCTTTTCCCGCAGTTCTTCTAAAGCGCGCAGCACAAACAATTCTCCCAGGTCGTGGAACAGGCCGGCTAAAAACGCCTCCTCGGCCCGTTCGCTTTGACCTGCGCGTTCGGCCAGCCAGCGCGCCCCGCACGCTCCCGCATAGGCCCTTTGCCAAAGCTGGCTCAGCATCTCCCGATACGGCGGGCGCTCGCCGCGATAGGCCAGGCTTTGCGAAGCCGCAAAGGCCAGGCTGACGACCCTTTTTATCCCTAAGCGCAGTACCGCCCGGCTTAAGGTGTCTGCCTTGCTTAACCCGCGGTATAAAGCCGAGTTAGCCAGGCGCAGGATTTGCGCTGCAAGCGTTGGGTCTTTTTCGATGGCAGAGACAATTTTATCCATTCCGACGCGCCCGTCGTTTTTCAGGCGCTCGAGTTCTAGCGCCACCGGATGAAATATCGGCAATTTACTGCTTAACGCGCTAAAGTGCTCTTCGATCAGTTCAGCTATGGATTTGTCTTCCATTTTACTCCTCCAAGTTTCCCACCAGGCGCAGGATTTCCTTTACCGGCCTAGGTTTGCCCAAGCGCGGCAGGCAGCGCAGAATTTCGTGCGGAGTGGTCAGCCCCTGGGCGGCTTTGGCAATCCCATCTTCGAGCAGGGTCACCAGCCCAGAAGTCTCAACGCTGATCCGGCGGATTTCCGAAGAAGTCTTTTTCGCCAGAATCGCCTCCTTGACCGGCTCGTTTAAGACCAAAAGCTCGTGCACTCCAATCCGCCCTTGATAGCCGCTGTAGTGGCATTGGCTACAGCCTTCGCCTTGCCGAAACCGAGCGCCGGCGATGTCGCTGCCTTTCAAACCCATGCGTCCTAACTCGTGCGGCGTGGGTTTGTAGCTTTGCGCGCAGTTTGGACAGACGCGCCGCAAGAGCCGTTGCGCCAGCACCGATACCACCGTCGAGGAAATCAAAAAGGTCTCAATCTCCATGTTCATCAGGCGAAGTAATCCACCGATCGAATCCTCGGTGTGGAAGGTGGTCAGCACCTTGTGACCGGTAAGGGCCGCTTGGATGGCAGTTTCGGCGGAAAAGCGATCGCGCACCTCACCCAACACGATCACGTCCGGGTCCTGGCGCATCATGTGCTTTAAGGTCTCTTCGAAAGTCAGGTTGATCTTGGGATTGATCGAACACTGACCGATGCCGTCAATGAGGTACTCGACCGGATCCTCGGCCGTGATGATGCTGTGTTCGGGGTTGTTCAAGTACTGCACGCACGCATAGAGCGTGGTAGTCTTGCCCGAACCGGTAGGACCTGTGACTAAAATCACCCCGCTGGGGATGTCTAAAGCTTCCTCCTGAAAGCGTTCCAAAATCTTAGGCGCCATGCCCAGCTCGTGGATGTTCAAAAGCTCGGCCTTGCGCGCCAGGAGCCGCAAGACGATCTTTTCCCCGAATACGGTGACGAAAAACGAAACCCGCACGTCGCAGGTTTTGCCGCTTTTTGCGTCCTCGAACACGAACCCTCCCCCTTGGTGCCTTCGCTTTTCGGTGATGTCGGCCTTGCATAGGACTTTGAGCCGCGCCGCAAGCGGAGTCAATAGCTCCAAGGGCAGTTCGCGATGGACGTGCAACACCCCATCCTGGCGCCAGCGCACCCGAAGCCCCTGGCGCATTGGTTCGATGTGAATGTCGGAGACGTTGGCTTGTAGCGCTTTTAAGATCAGCTCATTGACTAAGCGTACGGCGGTGGCTTCGTCTTCGACGCTGGGTTTTTTGGCGAGCTTTAAACTGGCCTCGAACGCGGCGATCGCTCCCTCCAAAGCGCGGCGGGTAGCAATCGCTGGCAGGACCTCGCCGAACACCTGCGCGGCTTCAAGCCGAGCCGCCTGGTTTAAAGGATCCTGGAAGGCCACTACGGTCTTGCCGTTCTCAACGCGCACTGGGATGGCCTTGTGCCTCTGGCACCATTCGGGAGTGACCCTGGCCAGGAGGCTGCGGTCGAGATTGGCAAATTCCAGTTCTTCAACCTGGAAGCCGAGCTGGTCGGCCAGTACCGAAACCAGCTTGGCCTCCGACAAAAAATGCTTTTCGATCAGGATTTCGCCCAAGCGCTTGGGCGTTTCTGCCTCCTGTTGCAACTTGAGCGCGGCCTCAAGCTCACGCCGCTTTAGCACCCCAAGCTCAACCAGAAGCTCGCCCAAGGGCAAAGCGTTTGGGCTTGCTTTAAGCGCCTGCCGCACTTGCTTTTCGCTTAAGTAGCCAAGCTCCTTGAGCACCTGCACCAAGGAATAGGATTCGCCCAGTTTCTCTCGCACCCGCAAGGCGTAGCGCAACTGTTCCGGATCGATCAGCCCTTGTTCCAACAGCAAGCGTGCTATGGGATTTAGCTCGTTCATCGCTCTTTACACCCTTGAGGGGACTCTACTTTTACAAACAGGCGCATCCGCCGCGCTTGGGTCTCATAGCGGTGCGCTAAGGGTTCGGTATTGGCCAGCTCTTCGTCGAGGCCGGAAGCGCCAAGCTCCACCCAGCGCCCAAGGGGAGCCTCTAAAGTCGTCTCGGCGGCGTGGATGGAAAACTCGCTGCCCAAACTCCCAAGGCGCCTGGACCAAGGGACCACCGTAAGCCGCACCCGGCAGCCGATCAGCTTAGGGGTGACCTGAAAGCCGGTGGTGGCTGGCAGGTACTCGATTCCCCCGACCGCCTGCGGACTGAACAGGTTGATTACCGGAACCGGGTGTTCTCTGCCGACGGCGATGAAAGCCGGCTGACCCTCGAGAGTAGTCAAGCGCTGGAGCGCGCCTAGACTGCCTTCAGAGCGCGTCTCGTACACCTTGGCTTGGGCTTGATCTGCTTCGATGCCAGCTTGGGCATTGAGTTCTTCCAGGGAGAGACGATCGCTTTGCAGTACGGTAATGACCAGCTGCTGTAAGCGTTGGTCTAAAGAAGCAATCAAACCGGCAATTTCCTCAATCCGCGCAGGTTCTGCCTGAACCCAGACGCCGTCGGGAAGAGCTACCAGGCGTTCGCCTTTCTCCAGCACAGGCGCCAGCGCCTGGACCACTTCCTCAGGCAGGCGGTGCTGAACCGGCACGACCGCGGTCTCAGCTGCAACGCGGCAGGCCAAGAGCAAAATCCCAAGCCACCAGACAACTCGCATAGCCTTTCTAGGTAGGATGTTTCAATTCCAAGTATAGGAGGTTTTCATGACCCGTTTTGATCTTTGGCGCTGGACGCCCTTGCGCTTTAGGGGCTTACCGCGCCAATCCCGGCAAGGCTGGCCAGCCTTGCCGCGCAAGCCTTCTCTTGAAGCGCTTGCTTGAGCGATAATTTTCGCCGCCGCCGGGTGCCCCACAAGGGTGAAACGGGAAGTCAGGTTCAAGCCTGCGCTGCCCCCGCAACGGTAGGTGAGGCAAAGAAGGCCAAGATGCCACTGGGCTTTTTGCCTGGGAAGGCGGCCTTCTAGGGCACAGCCCGCTCACGAGCCCGGAGACCGGCCCGGCGGTAGGGTGCGGCTTGAACAAAGCCGTAGGTTCAACCTTTAGGGGCGTGCGGAGGGCGCGCCCAAAGGAGGAGTTATGCGTTTTTCTTTGGTCTTAGCCAGCTGTCTGGCTGTCTCTGTCTTGGCCCAAGAGCCAACCGTGCTCGACACCTTGACCGTCACCGCCACGCGCCGCGAAGTCCCGCTGCGGGAGCTTAGCAGCAGCTTAACCGTTTTGACCGCAGAGGATCTTAAAGCCAGGCAAATCTACACCGTCGCCGAGGCGCTGCGGGTAGTACCAGGAGTGGACATCGTGCGCCTTGGCCCTTTAGGCCAGCAGACTTCGGCGTTTCTGCGCGGGACCAATTCTAACCACGTTTTGGTCCTGATCGACGGGGTAGAGGCCAACGACCCTTCTAACCCTGGAGGGCTTTTCGACTTTGCCCATCTGACCGTAGACGACATCGAGCGCATCGAAATCCTGCGCGGGCCGCAAAGCAGCCTCTACGGCGCCGATGCCATAGGCGGGGTCATTCAAATTTTCACCAAGAAAGGCGAAGGCAAACCCAAAGCCTCATTGAGCGCCGAAGGGGGAAGTTTTGGTACTTATCGGCTAATCGGGGGAAGCTACGGCCAGCAGGAGGCCTTGGGTTACAGCTTATCGGCTTCGCAGCTCAAATCCCACGGCTTTTCCGCCGCCGACCGGCACCTTTTAGGCAACCGCGAGGACGATGGCTACCGCAACACCACGGTTTCCGCTCGGCTCGATTTTGAACCCAATTCGATCCTGACGCTTTCTGGCACCACCCGCTACAGCCGCGCTGAGGCCGATGCCGACAACTGCGGCGGAGCCTTCTGCGATGACCCCAACGCGCGCGCCTTCACCGACCAGTTGTTTTCTAGCTTAAGCGGAAAGCTCAAACTGTTCGATGGCCTGTGGGAGCCTAGGCTGCACCTTGCGCATACCTTCATCGACCGAAACTTTCGCAACCCCCAGGATACTGCCAATCCATTTGCTTTTTTCTCCCGCTTCCAAGGCGAAAAACTACGCTTAGACTGGCAAAACACTTTCCACCTTTGGCCTGAAGACGATTTGATCGTAGGTTTTGCCGACGAGCTAGAAGTGCTGCGCTCGGATCGAGCCCCGCGCCGCGGCCAAAGCACCCGCCAGTATTACCTGGAAAACCGCCTAAAGTGGCTTGAGCGCTTTATCACCTCGGCCGGGCTGCGCCAGGAAGACCCAGAAAACTTCGGCGACAAGCTCACCTGGCGCGTTACCCAAGCTTTGCTGTTTCCGGAGACTGGCACCAAGCTGCGCGGAAGCTACGCCAAGGGATTTAAATCCCCAACCCTGTTTCAGCTGTTCGGCCCGGATACCGGTTTTGGCCCGGTCGGCAATCCGGCTTTAAAACCGGAAACCAGCCGCGGCTGGGAGGTGGGTTTTGACCAGACCTTCCTGAACGAGCGCGTTCTGCTTGGAGCGAGCTATTTTCGCAACGACTTTAGGAATCTGATCGACTTTGCTTTCGGCCAGGGTTATCTCAATCGGAACCAGGCCGAAAGCGAGGGGGTGGAGGTTTACGCCGAGGCAAGGCCTTTTGACTTCCTCACCCTGCGCGGCAGCTACACCTATACGAGGACCGACGATGAGGACAAGCGTCGCCTCCTGCGCCGCCCCTCGCACAAAGGGAGTTTCGACGCCGATTTTAAAGTGTGGGAAGGCGCCTACCTCCACCTCAACGTGCTCGCGGTGGGAACGCGCGACGATAAGGACTTTTCCGCTTTCCCGGCCAGGCGCGTGCGCCTTCCGAGCTTTGCCCTGGTTAACCTGGCGGCGAGCTATCGCGTAAACCAATACTTTGAGGTCTTCGGCCGGCTCGACAACCTGCTCGACAAGCGCTACCAAGAGGCTTTCGGCTATGCCGCAAGCCGCATCGCCGGCTTCGGCGGGATACGGCTGTCCTTTTAAGGCAAATGCCGCAAATTGAGGCATATACCGCACCAATCGGGCGCAGCTGAAGCACAAGGATCGCGCGCCTTGCGGCAGGGACGCCGAAACTCTCAAACTCCAAAACATGGCATATTACTTGCTTTATTACAAACAGCACTGAAAACTTCGCGATTGAAGCGTTTTTGTTCTAGATCAAAAACAGAAACCTTGCTTAGGTAGTAGAAAGCGCGCCAGATTACATTTGGCAAGGCTGTTAACAAAATTTTGGAGAGATCCGATGAGCGAACAACAGCTAACTTTTTTCAGGATTTGTCCATGAAACGCGCATTGGCCTTCAAACCGATTCCCCAAGTTGAAGAGAAAAAGCCGACTTGCTATCGCACCGACTTAAGGTTTCTGTGCCGCAAGCCTTGCCCGGTGCGCAAGGAGTGCTTGAAGCTGATCGCCGAGTGGCGGCGCTAAAGCTGATAACGGGTCGGGTCGGCCACTCCGGCCTCGGCAAACCCCTGGATGCGGAAGCGGCAGGCATCGCACTTGCCGCAGGCACGGCCTTCTTCGTCGGCGGCATAGCACGAAACGGTTAAGGAATAATCGGCGCCGAGCTTTAAACCGGCCTTTATGATCTCGGCTTTGCGCAAATAGAGGAGGGGGGTGTGGATGCGGAAATGCCCGCCCTCGACCCCAGCTTTAGTTGCAAGATCGGCTAGCTTTTCAAATGCTTGGATGTACTCGGGGCGACAGTCGGGATAGCCGGAATAATCGACGGCGTTGACGCCGATGAAAATATCAAACGCTCCCAAAACCTCCGCGTATCCTAAAGCAAACGCCAAAAACACCGTATTGCGCGCCGGGACATAAGTGACCGGAATGCTTTCGGTGGGCTCCTCTGGCACGGCGATGGCAGGATCGGTCAAGGCCGAACCGCCGATCGCTTCAAGACCTAGGCGGATGATCTTGTGTTCTACCGCCCCAGACATCTGGGCGATGGTTTTGGCTGCCTTAAGCTCTGCTCGCTGCCTTTGCCCGTAATCGAAGCTTAAGGCGTGACAGAGAAAGCCTTGGGACTGGGCGATCAGAAAGGTAGTAAAGGAATCCAGCCCGCCTGAGAGCAATACGACGGCTTTTTTCATCTCCCCCGCTCCTCCCCCCATAAGAGCTTATGGAGCTGGATTTGAAATCTCACCGGCAATCTGTCTGCCAAAATCCACTCAGCCAGAGCGCACGGTTCCATCTGTCCTGCCACTGGCGAGAACAGGACTTCGCAGCGCTCCGCCAAGCGGTGGCTTGCTATCACGGTTTTAGCCCACTCATAATCGCTACGGTCTAAGATCACGAATTTGACTTGATCCTTAGGAGTTAAAAACTCAAGGTTCTCAAGCCGGTTGCGGTGCTCCTCTCCAGAGCCTGGGGGTTTTAAGTCCATCACCTTGATCACCCTAGGGTCTACCCTAGAAACATCTAAAGCGCCGCTGGTTTCCAAAGAGACTTCAAAACCCAGTTCAGCCAAGCGTTTGAGCAAAATAAGGCAGGCCGCTTGGGCCAAAGGTTCCCCGCCGGTGACGGTGACGTGGGATACGCCAAAAGCTTCTACTCGGCTGACGATCTCCTCTAGGCTCATGCGCTTTCCGCCGTGAAAGGCATAAGCGGTATCGCACCACCTGCAGCGCAAGGGGCAGCCGGTCAGGCGCACGAATACCGTCGGCCAACCCTGGCTTTTCGATTCTCCCTGAATGGACAAAAAAATCTCAGTGATGCGCAGGGAAATCACACTACTGCCGATCCTCGGGCCGCATTTGGCCCAGGCGCTCGCTCGCCAACTCGGCGGCCCGCGTGCCAGGAAAATGCTGAATCACGTCGTTGAGATAGTGGGTCGCCGCTTGCCAATCCCCCAGGTCGATGGCGACATAAGCCAGTTTGAGCAGCGCATCCGGGGCTTTCGGATGATTTGGAAAACGCTCGACCACCTGCTGGAAAGCTTGACGCGCCCCGATAAAATCGCGCTTGACGTAATACGCCTCTCCCAACCAATACCAGGCATTGCCGGCCTGTTCGCTGTCGGGGTGCGCCTTGAGGAAAGCGGAAAAAGCCAAGACAGCCTCGTCGTAAAGCCCTTTTTGGAGGGTCTCATACGCCTGCTGATAGGCTTGTTGTGGGTCCTGCGGCAGAGCAGGAGCCGGCGGTACGGCTACCTCAGGCGGCGCGACGGCTACCGGTTCTTGGGCTTTCGGCAATTGAGGTTCCGCTGGAGCCGGCGCTTCGAGCTGGGGGACGCTTTCCATTTGGCGCAGGCGGGCTTCCAGCTCTGCCTGCCGCCGCTGCAGTTCCTCGTTGGCATGCTGCATCTCCTCGAGCTGACCGCGGATAAGCTTCACTTCCTGCTGGAGTTGATCCAATTGCTGCACCAACTCCACCAGCGCGCGGCTGGAAAACCGCTGCTCCAAAACACGCACACGGGCTTCCAGGTCTTTTTCCCCTGCTTGCGCCAGGAAGGCGAACCCTAGCCAGAGGACCGATCCTAGCCGGAGCATCCTTTAATACTCGCGATAGACGATCTCCACCCGCCGGTTCTGGCTCCAGGAGGCTTCGTCGTGACCTGTAGCGACTGGCTTTTCCTCCCCATACGAGACAATATTGATCTGATTGCCGGAAGCCCCATTGAACTCCATGGCTTTGGCCACCGACTTGGCCCGCGCCTCCCCTAGAGCGATGTTATATTCGGGCGAGCCGCGCTCATCAGTATGGCCTTCCAAGACCACCTTGGTCCCGGGGCGGGAAGCAAGGTACCGAGCGTGGGCCTCGATGATCGGGACGAACTCGCTGCGAATCTGGGCGCTGTCGAAATCGAAATAGATCACCCGCTTACCTAGGATCCCCTCCTTAGGACCCGTGTCCTGCGGACCGGCATAGCCTCCAGCACCCAAGGCACCCCCAGATTCGTAGACATCTTCATCTTCTCCGGTGCCATAGGCCCCATTTTCTTCACCACCTAGGCCTTTAGTAGCTGCTTGCGCCTCAGGACCCTGAGCGGCCATCTGCTTAGTGGCGGTGCTGCGGCAACCTGTCAAAGCAACCACCAAAACCAAGAAAAACAACATCGGCTTGTTCATACTTTATACGCTCCTCTTAAGTCAAATCAATCTTCAAAACGGTGACCACGCCGGCTCCCGAACGTCGCCTTCTTCGGTTTTCAGGCGCTGTTCTATCCTCCCATCCACCGACACTACAGCCAGTTGCCTGCGACCATCGCCGCGGGTGGCATACAAGATCATGCGATCATTGGGGGAAAAACTGGGAGACTCGTCCAGCGGCCCAGAAGTCAATACGTTCATAGATTTATCTTGGAGATTGAGCACGGCGATTTTGTAGCCGCTGCTGCCGTGCACGAACGCCAGCCGGCTGCCGTCTTTAGAAAAGACCGGCCGGGCGTTGTAATTGCCTTTGAAGGTCACCCGCCTGGGTACTCCCCCTGAGGCCGACATGAAATACACCTGAGGACTACCGCCGCGGTCAGAGGTAAACGCGATCGTCTTGCCATCTGGCGACCACGCCGGTTCGGTGTCGATCGCAGCGCTTTCGGTCAAGCGGCTCAAGCGGCGCGCGGCCAGATCGAGCACATAGATATCAGGACTACCGTCTTTGGACAGGGTCATGGCCAGCTTGCTTCCATCTGGGGACCAGGCTGGTGCGCCGTTGATGCCAGGAAATTGGGCTACCTTCTCCCGCGCTCCGGTGCTCAAGGTTTGGATGTAAACGGCCGCGCGTCGGTTCTCGAAAGATACGTAGGCCAGCCTCTTGCCATCCGGCGACCAGACCGGAGACATCAAAGGTTCAGGCGAGACCACAACGGTATGCGGGTTGTAGCCGTCGGCGTCGGCCACCTGGAGTTTGTAAATCTTTCGGCGGTTCTGGACGCCTACCGTAACATAAGCGATCCGGCTAGAAAAAATCCCCGGCTCGCCCGTGATCTTTTCGTAGATGATGTCGCTGATGCGATGGGCAGCGCGCCGAAGGCTCTTGGCATTAGAAGGCAGGCGATAGCTTGCCAGCTCCTGGCCGGAAAAGACGTCGTAAAGATAAAATTGGACTTCGAACCGATCTGCCCCGGCGGGCTGAACCTGGCCGATGACCAAGTAATCCTGCCCCAACACTCGCCAGGACGGCCACAGAATCTGTTCGGGAGTCGTCGGGCGGGTGAGCATATCTTCGGTGGGCAAAACTTTGAAACGACCGCTTCTGGCTAGGTCTTCTTGGATCACCTGACCAACCTCCACCGGTAGCTGCCCCGTCCCAGCCCAGCCAAACGGTACCACTGCGATGGGAATGGCCCCCTCTATGCCTTTGGTGATTTCAATGGTCAAAACAGCATGAGCATTGCCCAATCCACCAATGGTAAAGAGCCAGATCAGGCAGACGCCGGATCGCAACAATCTAAGCATGATTTCCATCAACCTTGAGGTTTGAACAAGAAATTGAACTCTTGAAAAGTGGCAAATGTCGCCGGATCGCTAGGAATGGGCAAAGGCGATGCCTTAAGCACTGCAACTTCTGCGCTGCGGTCGAAAGCCACGTTCCCACTGGAACGAATCACCCTCGCCTCGATCACTTTGCCGCCTGGGGCAAGCCGAACTTGAATTATACAAGATAAGCCGGCGTGATACGATTGAGGCCGCAGCCAATTGCGTTCAACCCGCTGTTGAATGCGTAACATGGCGGCATTAATTTGTTGGCGGCGGTCCAACTCGGCCTGGAGCCTGGCCTCCTCTTCAGCCTTGCGCCTGGCCTCTTCCTCCGCCCGACGCTTAGCTTCTTCTGCCAAGCGGCGCGCTTCCTCCGCCTTGCGCCTGGCTTCTTCGGCAGCCTTCCTCCTTGCCTCTTCCTCGGCCTTACGCCTGGCCTCTTCCTCGGCCCGACGTTTGGCTTCTTCCGCCAAACGGCGCGCCTCTTCGGCCTTGCGCCTGGCTTCTTCAGCGGCTTTGCGCCGTGCCTCTTCCTGTTGACGTCGGCGCTCGGCCTCGATCCTCGCCTGCTCCAGCCTGGCTAGGCGCTCTTTCTCCTCACGCTGGCGCTGTTCCAGCTCGGCAAGCCTGCGCGCCTCTTCCTCAGCCTGGCGACGTTTGGTTTCGGCGATTTCTTTAAGGCGCTGCTGCTCCTCCTGTTGCTTGCGCTTTAATTCTTCAATCTTGCGCTCTTCCTTGAGCCTTGCTTGTTCCAATTCGCGCTGTCTGGCCTCTTCCTGCTGGCGCTTGGCCTCTTCCTCGGCTTTCAGACGCTGGATTTCAGCCTCCACTTCGGTCTCGTTCACCGCGATCGCTTGCACTACCTCGACGGGTTCGGTCCGTGCTTGTGGCCGGGACGGCGTATCTCCCAAGCGCAAAAACAAAACTATGAGCAGCAGGCCGTGGAGCAGTAAGGCCTTGACAAAAGAAACCGACCAGGAAGGACGTCTGCTCATGACCCCGGAGGACGCGTAAGCAGCCCGACTTTGCCTACCCCGGCCTCCCTTAACGCCGCCATGATCTCGACCACTTTGCCGTAAGACACTTCGCTGTCCCCCGCCACGAGCACTTGGGTACTCGGCTTGTAACGTAGGATCGCCGCCACCTTCACCAATAGAGATTGGGGCGAGACCGCCTCCGGCTCTCCTTCCCAATCCAGGCGACAGCTACCATCGGCGCTGACCGTCACGATGACCGGAGGGGCTTCAGGCTCAACCGCGACTGGGTTAGCCGAAGCCTGCGGCAGGTCCACATCCACCCCGTTCTGGAGCAACGGGGCCGTCACCATAAAGATGATGAGCAACACTAAGGTGACGTCGATGTAAGGCACTACGTTGATATCGGCCATCGGCCGACGGCGAGGACGAGGAGATTTGATCATTTTTCCAGCTCCAACGCCCGCTGCTGCAAAAGGCAAAGAAATTCTTCGGAAAAATGCCCATAGCGCCGCGCCAGACGATCGATACGGATGGCATAGCGGTTGTACGCAATTACCGCGGGGATGGCGGCGAACAAACCGATAGCGGTAGCGATCAGGGCTTCCGCAATGCCAGGGGCAACCAGCGACAAAGTAGCCTGCTGGACATTTTCCAGGGATCTGAAGGAATTCATGATCCCCCACACAGTGCCGAATAACCCTACGTACGGACTCGTAGATCCGACCGTCGCAAGCCATGGTAGCCGATCGTCCAACTCCTCTAAGCTACGATCGATGGCTACGCGCATGGTGCGCTCGGTAGCCTCGGTGATAAGGCTCAATGGCGCCTTGCGCTTGAACATCCGCACGAATTCCTGATAGCCGGCCACGAATACTGCCTCCAGCCCTTCGGCATCGGTCTTGACCAACTGCTTATACAGCTCGGCTAGGTCAATTCCAGACCAAAAGCGATCTTCGAAAGCTTCGGCCTGGACCTCGGCCTGTTTGAGCTCGCGCGCTTTTTGGAAAATCACGGTCCAGGAAAGCACGGAGGCGGCTACCAGGATCGCCATCACTACTTGGACCAGAAAACTGGCATTTACGATCAAACCAAGCAGGGAGTTACTCATACAGCTGTAAAACCTTCCTCAACGATTCAGGCAGCGGGCACGGCCGCAGGGAACAGGCATCTAGACAGGCGATTCTGATCCACCCTTCACACAAGGTTTGCCGATCTCGCAAAACCGTTTGGAAAAACTCCAGGCTTGCATGTTTCCGGCCACTCACCGCACAGGTGATCGTCAGCAGATCGTTAAAACGGGCCGGTTTAAGATATTCTGCCCGGACAGATTTGACCGCAAAGATCACCCCTTCCTGGGCCCTGAGCTCGTCCTGTTCGAAACCTAACGCTCGCAAAAATTCCGTCCGCGCCCGCTCGAAGAATTTCAGGTAATTGGCATAATATACTATACCTCCTGCGTCGGTATCTTCGTAATAGACCCGCACCGGCCAGGTAAACCGAGGCTTTAAGCCCCCTACCTTACCTTCCAAACTCGCCTTATTTTCCCCGGTTAGTGCGGATTTGGCCAACTCTCGCTTAAAGCCCCGCCGGATCAATCGAACAGATTCCCGCTGACGCCATCGGACGGCTTGAGGCCAAAATGCAGATAGGTTTGCGGCGTTGCCATCCGTCCGCGCGGGGTCCTGAGCATGAACCCCTGCTGGATCAGGTACGGCTCGAGCACGTCCTCGATGGTGCCACGCTCCTCGCCGATAGCCGCCGCTAGGCTATCTAAGCCCACCGGCCCGCCGCCGAATTTCAAGATCAAGGTAGTGAGCAGCTTCCGGTCGAGCTGATCGAAACCGTTGGGATCGACTTTGAGCATCTCGAGAGCGCTCTCGGCGATGGCCCGAGTCACCTGGCCGTCGCCCTTGACCTGGGCGTAGTCGCGCACCCGCCGCAGCAGCCGGTTGGCGATCCTGGGGGTACCGCGGGCGCGACGGGCGATCTCCTCGGCGCCTTCCGGCTCGATCTCAAGATTGAGGATCTGCGCCGAGCGCATGACGATCTGGGAAAGCTCAGCCACTGAATAGAACTCTAGCCTGTGGACGATGCCGAACCGGTCGCGCAGCGGCGAGGTCAGGAGACCTGCACGAGTGGTAGCCCCCACGAGGGTAAACGGCGGTAGGTCCAGTTTAATCGAGCGCGCTGCCGGCCCTTCCCCGATGACGATGTCGAGTTGGAAATCCTCCATCGCCGGGTACAAGACTTCCTCCACCACTGGGCTTAAGCGATGGATCTCGTCGATGAACAACACGTCGCGGCGCTCCAGGTTGGTGAGGATCGCGGCCAAATCTCCCGGCTTCTCCAGCGCCGGCCCGGAAGTCTGGCGAAGATTCACTCCCATCTCAGCAGCGATGATGTGCGCCAGGGTCGTCTTGCCCAAGCCAGGCGGGCCGAAGATCAGGACGTGATCTAAAGGCTCCCGCCGGCTGCGGGCCGCCTCGATGAAGATGGCAAGCTGCTCCTTGAGTTGGAGCTGACCGATATAGTCGGCTAGCCTACGGGGACGGATCGCCCGATCCAGGGCCTGTTCCTCGCCGAGCACAGCAGGTCCGACGATGCGCTCCTCGATCATTGACCTCCCGCTGCTTTCAGCGCCAGGCGGATCAAATCCTCAACCGCCTCGGCTTTACCATTCACCTGCTCGAGCAAGCGCTGCGCCTCCTGTGGCTTATACCCCAAAGCCATCAGGGCCGCTTGAGCCTCACGCACAGGATCGGTCGCCTCGTCCACGGTCAGGCTGGGGCGGAGAGATTCCGGCAGGCGGTCGCGCAGCTCGACGATCAAGCGCTCGGCCGTCTTCTTGCCGATTCCCGGCAGCCTCTGGAGGCTCAAAGCATCCCCCTGCTGCACGCAGCGCTGGAATTCCTCGGTGCTCAGGCCCGAAAGAATCGCCAGCGCCAGTCGCGCGCCGATCCCGTTGACTCGAATCAAGGATCGGAACAAGGTGCGCTCGGCTTCGGTGGCAAACCCAAACAAAACTTGGGTGTCTTCGCGCACCATCAGGTGGGTGTAAAGAGTCACTTCGCTGCCGGTCTTGGGCAAGCGATAAAAAGTGGACATCGGCGCGTCCACTTCGTAACCCACCCCGCCCACCTCTACCAACATCCGGGGCGGCTGTTTGACCGTAAGAGTCCCGCGCAGGAAACCGATCATGCAATCCCTAAGGCTTGACGTTGAAAAGTCTGCTGATAATGCGCGTGACACACTGCCACCGCAAGGGCGTCGCTGGCGTCCAGGGGAAGCTCGCCGCGGAAATTGAGGAGCGTTTTGACCATGTACTGGACTTGTTGCTTGTCGGCCCCACCCTTGCCTACCAGCGCCTGCTTGATCTGGCGCGTGGCGTATTCGTATACGGGCAATTTCCGCGCTAGGCCGGCGCAGATCGCTGCTCCTCGTGCCTGCCCCAGCTTGAGGGCGGAATCAGCGTTCTTCTGCACAAACACCTGCTCGATCGCGAGCACCTCCGGCAGATATTGGCTGACCACCTCCAGCATGCCATCATAAACGATCTTGAGCCGAGTGGGAAAATCCCCGTCCGCACTTCTGATGCAACCGGCCGCTACCAGCCGTAAGCTAGAGCCGTCCGCATCGATGATCCCAAAACCGGTGACCCGGGAGCCGGGGTCAATGCCTAAAATCCGCATCTTTCAGGCGATCTCTGCCAAGACATCCTCGCTGATCTCGGCGTTGGAATAGACCTGCTGCACATCGTCTAAGTCTTCTAGCCTCTCCAGCAGGCGAACCATCTTTTCGGCATCGTCCGCCTCCAGCCTCACCGAAGTACTGGCGCGCATGGTGACCTCGGCCGACTCAGGTTCCAAACCGAACCGGACCATTGCTTGCTTGACCGGCTCAAAATTCTCCGGCGCCGTCAGTACCTCGATGCTGCCGTCTTCGTGCGCGATCACATCATCGGCACCCGCTTCCAGCGCTACCTCCATGATCCTGTCTTCATCGCTGCCGGCCGGATAATTGAGCACCCCAACCTGGGCAAACAGGTAAGCCACCGAGCCAGTCGTGCCGAGATTGCCGCCGGCCTTGGTGAACGCGTGTCGGACCTCGGCCACCGTGCGATTGCGGTTGTCGGTCAGGCAATCCACCATCACCGCCACCCCACCCGGGCCATAGCCCTCATAGCGCACTTCCTCGTAGGCATCGCCCTCCTGGGTCCCGGTCCCCTTGTTGACAGCCCGTTGGATGGTGTCTTTGGGCATGTTCTGGGAAAGCGCCTTGTCGATAGCAGCTCGCAGGCGTGGGTTGGTGGAAGGATCCCCACCTCCCATTCTAGCCGCGACTGTGATCTCCCGGATCAGCTTAGTGAAGATCTTGCCACGCTTGGCGTCCTGGGCGCTCTTGCGATAGCGGATATTGGCCCATTTACTGTGTCCTGCCATAGCTCTACTACGGAATGAAACAAACACATTATACAAGCGCTAAAATGCCTGGAGAGAGAACTTTATAAAACTTTAGACATATAGACGAAATTGCTCGTTCAGCGCAACCGGTCACGGCCTTCGTGTATGTCCTTCTCCCACGAACTACGGTTCGAAGCGTGCTTGCGCTCGCTTAGCTTTCATAGGAATTAAGCGTCAAGAGACCGAAACACTTGCCTGCGATGTTGACCATTTCCAGCAAAGAGGTCTCTTATAAGTTAAAATCGGACAATTTCCTTATCTCAAGTATGCCATGAGAAATATCCTCTTTGCCGTCCTAATCTTAATCGCCCAGCCGCTTCTGGCGGCCGATTTGAGCCGCGAGCAGGTCATCGAACTCTTGCAGCACGCCACCTTTGACCAGCGCGCCGACTTAAGGCGCAAGGATTTGCGGAGCGTGGATCTGTCTGGGCTGGATCTCCGCTACGCCGACCTGTGGGGAGCCGATCTTCGCCATGCCAACTTAAGCCGCGCCAATCTCGCCGGCCAGAATTTAGACCTCACCGTCATGCGCGGGATCGATCTTTCTTACGCCAACCTGGAAGGAGCAAGCATCTTCGGCGTGACCATGATCGATGCCGACTTATCCTACGCTAACCTAAAGCGCAGCCGGGTCATGGCCATCCTAGAACGGGCCAAGCTGGTCGGCGCCGACCTGGAAGGAGCTTTTTGGGGAGCGGACATGAAAAACCAAAGCATGGGGTTGATGCGCGCTACCTGCAACAAGGCCGATTTCACCGGCGCCAACCTCAAAAACGCCGACTTCAACCGAGTGCTTTTGCGCTTTGCCAAGCTAAAAAACGCCAATCTGCAAGGAACAAATCTTTACCGAGCCGATCTTTCTGGTGCCAACCTTTCCGGTGCCGATCTTTCCGGCGCCGACCTGCGCGAGGCCATACTGGACGAGGCCGATTTCACCGGTGCAAACTTAAGCGGGACAAAGCTGGACGGCGCCGCGGGACTGGAATCTGCCCGTGGCCTCAAACGGTAACCAAAATTTCATCCAAACGTCTCAAATCCTGTAATACATCCCCGCCATCCTATCCTCCATCGTCCGATTGTGGGGAAGTCCATGGAACTTCGCTATCGCACCGTCTGCCTGTCTGACATCCATCTTGGCACCAAAAGCTGCAAGGCAGAATACTTGGTCGATTTCCTCCGCCACCTCCGTTGTGACAACTTATATCTGGTGGGCGATGTGATCGACTTATGGCGCTTGAAACGCTCCGGCTGGTATTGGCCGTCCATGCACAACGAGGTCGTGCGTCAACTCCTCACCCTAGCCCGGAACGGTACCCGGGTAGTCTATATTCCCGGCAACCACGACGAACTCCTGCGCGATTACGCCGGGACCCGGTTCAACGAAATTGAGATCGCCGCCCGCTGCATTCACGAAACCGCCGACGGTCGCCGGGTAATGATCCTCCATGGAGATGAGTTCGACGTAGTGGTCTGCTCGAATCCTTGGCTGGGCGCTTTGGGAAGCTTGAGCTACGACACGCTGCTTGGCTTGAACCACTGGATCAACCTGGGACGCCGCCGGCTCGGTCTACCCTACTGGTCTTTTGCAACCCGCCTCAAATCCAGGCTCCGCAACGTAAATCACTACATCGCTGCCTTCGAACAAACTCTCATCCAAAGCGCACGCCGCTACCAGGTAGACGGCATCGTCTGCGGTCACATTCATCATCCTGCCCTGCGCCACGAGAATGGGGTGCTCTACGGTAACTGCGGCGACTGGGTGGAGCACTGTACCGCTCTGGTGGAAGACGATAACGGTCGATGGTCCTTACTCGCGTGGGTAGAAGACAGCATCCGCCTGCTTACGGACCGTCAACTAGAGCCGAACCTGATAGCAGCCGTGCCGGCTGTCTCCCCCCAGCGCCTGCCGGGGACAGCCCACCACGCGGTGGCGATCAAACGATAGGAGAGCGTTTTTTAAACGCCGAGCTTGCCAGACAAAGCACTAAGGTCTGGAACAGATAGACGCCTACCCGCCACCAACTATAGAACACGCGCGATTTACCATACAGTCGCGGGCGCATGGCCACGCTCGTCTCGGCGATTCTAAAGCCTTGGGCACGCAACAGCAGCAGTACCCCGATATCCTGATAATCGAGCAAAGTCGCCCGAGGCGAAGCTAACAAAGCCAAAGCACGGCCCCGGTAGGCACGGAAACCCGAGGTCAGGTCGGCAAACTCGAAACCGGTCAAGGTGCGGAAAAACCGCCAGGCGATGCGGCGCGCACGACTGCCCCGCTCGGGATATGCGCCGATTGCCACCTCGGCCTGCTCGCGCTCCAATGCTTTAAGAAGTTTGGGGATCTCCGTAGCCAGATGCTGGCCGTCAGCATCCATAGTCACACAGGTATCGCAGTCCCGTTTCAAGGCGTAGCGCATGCCAGTTTGAATCGCCCCCCAGGCGCCCAGGGAGACCAGCAAAGGCAACACGACGGCACCGGCTTTGGCCGCCACCTCGGCCGTTCCGTCGCGGCTTGAGTCATCGATCACCACCACCAACGCCTGGGGAAAATGCCGTCGCACCGAAGCGATCACCTCTCCGATCATCGCCGCTTCGTCCCTGGCTGGCATCAGGATGGCGAGCTTCGGCCGATCTCCAGAGACAGTCCTCTGAGGCAGGGCAGCAGGAAACAGGGGGATTTCTGTGGGGACGCACATGGCCGACAAAGCTTACAAAGCGGTTATTTTACCTACTAGGTGGCAACTTTAAGCTGGTAAATCTCTGCTAGCTGCCGTGCACACGCCTGGATGTGGAACCTTTGCCAAACCTGCTGTCTTCCCCGCTCCCCTACCTGGCAGCGCAAATCCGGACGATCGCGCACGAATTCGATCCGGCGCGCCAAGGCTACTGCATCTCCTGGTGGCACCGTCCAGCCGGTTTTTCCCTCCTCCACCACCCAAGCCATGCCGGAACCTTGCACCTGGGTGGCAATCACCGGTTTGCCATAAGCCATCGCTTCCAGCAGCACCAGCCCGAAGGCTTCGGTGCGTTCTACGGCAGGCAAAACGAGCACGTCACAGCTAGCCAGCAGGGCGTTGCGATAGCCGTCGCTGACTTCGCCTAGCAGCTTAGCTTTCTCTCCGAGACCGGCCTGTCTGATCTGGGCAGCCAGCCGTGACGACAACTCTCCGCCGCCGACACACAACAGGCGCACCCCGTCAAGCTGTGCCAAAGCGTCAAGCAATACCTTATGGCCCTTGTAATAAGTCAGCCGGCCCACACATAACAGCCGCAACCAGTCTCCCCTCCCCCACTGCTGCTCAGCCCAAAAGCGGCTGTTTTGGTCAGGCTCGCCCAAGCGGGTCAGGTCTAGCCCTAAGGGGACTACCACCGTCTTGCTCAGCCAAGGCTTTAAGGCCAAACTAGAATCCCGATAAGGCGGGGAGGTCGCAATAATCTTCTCAGCCCGATTAAGCAGCGCTTGTTCTAATGGGCGATAAGCTTGATAAGCCAAGCGCAGACGGAAATCGATGCGGGATGGCACCACATCGGCGTGCCAATGGACGACCCACGGCAGGCGGCGCGCAGCCGGGACAATCAAAGCCCAGAAAGCCGATAGATTGGGTAGGTGGAAGTGCAACAGGTCCGGCCGGAAATCGCAGATCATCGCCTCCATCCAAGCAGGAAAGAGCGGGCTGATCGGAGCATAAAGCAAACGCCCATAGGTAGGCGCCCGCCAGATGGGAAAAGGGTCTACGACTTTTTCCGCGCCGGCGTGGGCATGCACCAGTGCCGCTGGTTTAATCTCCACGCGCTGCAGGGCAGGAAGCAGATCTCCCAAAAACCGCTCGATACCGCCGCGATAAGGAGGGTAGTATTTGCCGAGATGAAGGACGCGCATCAGCTGACGCAAAATGATACCCTATTTGCCGATTCCATTCCGACGAACTAAGAGAAAACGTTATGCACGCAAAATCAATTTTTCCAAGGCATCTATGGTTGACTTTGTTGCTGATCGGCTGGCTGCTTTGGATCCCGCCGATCCATGCCCAATACGAAGAGCCCACCGATCCGGGCTACGACCTTGCCACCGGCGCGGCTTGTTTTCTCATCACGCCAGTCTACGGCGCGTTTAAACTGGCGTTTGCCGGATTAGGCGCGCTCACCGGCGGGCTCACCTGGATATTCACCGGCGGCGATACCGAAACCGCCCAAAGGATTTGGAACACCAGCCTGGGCGGCACCTATATCATTACTCCCGACCACTTGGCCGGGCGCAAACCCATCCAGTTTGTCGGCGATCCTTGATCGCATGACCTTAAATCCCCCCTTCGACCATCACACCCCGATGATGCAGCAGTATCTCCGCCTAAAGGCGGAATACCCAGATATCCTGTTGCTGTATCGCATGGGAGATTTCTATGAACTCTTTTTCGACGATGCGGTCAAGGCCGCCAGGCTGCTCGACCTGACCTTGACTTCCAGAGGGGAGTCGGGGGGAGTGCGCGTGCCTATGGCCGGAATCCCCTACCACGCGCTGGATAACTATCTTGCCCGGTTATTAAAAGCCGGCGAGGCGGTGGCGATCTGTGAACAGATCGGCGATCCCAAGGGGAAAGGGCCCATGGAACGTAAGGTGGTCCGGCTCATCACCCCTGGTACCGCCACTGACGAGGCTTTGCTTGAGGAAAGGCGCGACAATTTGTTGCTCGCGCTGGCTCCGTTTAAAGGCAAGTTCGGCTTGGCTTACCTGGAATTGAGCTGCGCGCGGTTCGTGGTCCAAGAAGTAGCAGGCGAGACCGAGCTGGCGGCCGAGTTGGAACGCCTAGACCCTGCCGAGGTCCTGATCCCAGAGGATTGGTCCCCGCCGCCGTTCGTGCGCCAGCGCTTGGGGTTGACCCTGCGACCTCCGTGGCATTTCGATCCATCTAGCGCTCGCCGTGCTCTGCTCGAGCAGCTCAAGGTCCAGGACCTGACCGGCTTCGGCTGCGAGGGCATGGACGCTTCGATAGCCGCCGCAGGTTGCTTGCTGCAATACGTGCGCGAGACCCAAAAACGCGCCCTGCCTCACCTGACCTCGCTGCGGGTAGAGACCGGTGCCGAGAGCATCGGGATTGACGCTGCCACCCGCCGCAATCTGGAACTGGACCGCCACCCTTCGGGACGAACCGAATTCACCTTGCTTGGGGTACTGGATAGCACCGTCACCGCTGCCGGTGGCCGCTTGCTCAGGCGCTGGCTGCACCGCCCCCTGCGCGACCGCAGGGAGATTGCGGCGCGGCTGGATGCCGTGGAAGAACTCATCGAAACCCAAAGGTTCGCGCCCCTGCGCGAGCAGTTGCGTGCCACCTCTGACATCGGCCGTGCCGCTACCCGCATTGCCTTGAAGACCGCACGGCCGCGCGATCTCGTTCTCATCCGCCAGACCCTCACCGTTCTGCCCAAGCTGCGCGGCCTGCTGACCGATCTGGCCAGTCCCAGGCTACGGCAGTTGCGCGAGCGCCTAGATGACTTGCCTGAGGTCTTAGGCCTCATCCAGCGAGCGATCGTTCCGAATCCCCCGCCCCTGTTGCGCGATGGCGGCGTCTTAGCTCCCGGTTTCCACTCAGAGTTGGACGAATTGCGCGCTTTGAGCCGCCACAGCGACGAGTATCTTTTAGAGATCGAGCGGCGCGAGCGCGCGCGGACCGGCATTACTGGTCTCAAGCTCCGCTACAACAAGGTCCACGGCTACTATCTGGAGATTCCCCGCGGCCAAAGCGATAAAGTGCCGACCGACTATATCCGCCGCCAGACCGTCAAACACGCCGAACGCTTCCTCACCCCGGAGATCAAAGCATTCGAGGAGAAAGTCCTGTCTGCCCGGGAAAAAGCCCTGGCATTGGAAAAAGCGCTCTATGACGCGCTGCTGGAAGAGCTGATCCCAACGGTGCCGGACATCCAAATCCGCGCTGAAGCATTAGCCGAACTGGACGCCTTGGCCGGCTTTGCCGAACGCGCCATCAGCTGCAACTGGACGCGCCCAATCCTGACTGAAACGCCTGGGATTTGCATCTTGGGCGGCCGCCATCCGGTGGTGGAACGCCAGGTAGAACACTTCGTCGCCAACGACCTTACGCTGACCCCAAGCCGGCGGATGGTCATCATCACCGGCCCGAACATGGGCGGAAAAAGCACCTTCATGCGCCAGATTGCCCTGATCGTGATCCTGGCGCACCTGGGGTGCTTCGTGCCGGCCCAAGAAGCCAGCATCGGCCCAATCGATCGGATTTTCACCCGCATCGGAGCCTCCGACGATCTGGCCTCAGGCCGCTCGACCTTCATGGTGGAAATGACCGAGACCGCCAACATCCTCCACAACGCCACCGACCAGAGCCTGGTGCTTCTGGATGAGGTCGGTCGCGGCACCAGCACCTTCGACGGCCTCTCCCTAGCCTGGGCGGTGGCTGAATTCCTAGCGTGCAAGCGACGCGCCTTGACGCTGTTTGCTACCCACTATTTTGAATTGACCGCCTTGGCCGATGTCTTGCCGGCGGTGGTCAACGTCCACCTGGAGGCGGCCGGATACGGCGATCGGATCGTATTTTTGCACGCCGTGCGCGAAGGACCTGCCAACCAAAGTTACGGCCTGCAAGTGGCAGCGCTCGCGGGGGTCCCTGGGGAAGTAATCGAACGCGCTCGGACCAAACTGAGAGAGCTTGAGGACCGCTCCCACTCGCTAGATACCCCCCGCTGCTCCCAGCTGGATCTGTTTGCTGCTCGGGACGAATCCCAGTTGGTCAGACAGCTCAAGCAAATCGAGCCAGACGATCTCACGCC
This sequence comes from Methylohalobius sp., assembly GCA_046295755.1. Classification (GTDB taxonomy): domain Bacteria; phylum Pseudomonadota; class Gammaproteobacteria; order Methylococcales; family Methylothermaceae; genus Methylohalobius. The sequence goes on along the minus strand of JBKBMR010000006.1, from coordinate 11,076 downwards.
CCGCCAAGCGCTTGCGCTTCTCTACGAACTCAAGGCCTTGCTCGACTGAAGAGTTTTTCCATGAAGGTCAACGCCTTCGGGTACGCTTGGTTTTGCCCGCGCGCTGACGGTTGGTCGTCGCCAGGGTTTCCTCGATCTCTACCGCTAGTTCTTCAAGGTCTTCCTCAGCTTCCAAACCCTGTTGCTCAGAATCTCCAGTTTCTTCCGTCGGATTCGATCCGGCTGCCACGACGTTTACGGGCTTTTCCCGCCGGATAGACCACCAGAAGGCCAGCGCGACCACCGCCACCGCCAGCCCCAAGGCTCCATAAGGCGGCGTAACATCGGAAATCGCACCGGTGGATTTTGGGCTTGGACGCGCCTCCTTGGCCGGGATTGCCACCGCGGACCGAGTAGGAGCCGCCTGCGCCAGCTCGGCAGCCTGGGTGAGGGGGCCGGTGGTCTTGATCAACTCCGGATCTTGGAAAACGACTTGCGGGGTGAAACTGGCAGCAGGATATTTGGCATCCGGGGTAGCTGTCCCGGCGCCTAAAGCTTCCGTTTGAGCCTGATAAATTACCTTAGGTTGGAAATCCGCGGCCGGATAGCGCTCATCAGCCTGCGCCTGAATCGAACCCAAAATCAACGCCAAAAGCCCGGCTCGAAGCAGAATCGAATAATACATGCGTCAATTCTCCCTTAACTATCGTAATGGACTTAAGCCTCATCAAGCATAAGCTGCTTAAGGCAAGCGCGCAATCGCCTGCCACCAGAAAAATTTGTTCTATACTCCAAATCAGAAATCAGTAAGCTGAGGGGGGAATCCCATGCGCCAACGCCCTGTGCCCAAAAACCAAGAACGAAGATTAGGAGATGACGTCTTTATCGTCTCTAAAACCGACCCTAGCGGCAAGATCACCTACGCCAACCGGATTTTCATGGAAATCTGCGGCTATTCGGAAAAAGAATTGCGTGGCGTTCAGCACAACATCATCCGCCATCCGGACATGCCGCGTGGGGCGTTTTGGCTGCTTTGGGATACCATTCAGAAAAAACAGGAATTCTTTGCTTTCGTCAAAAACCTGGCTAAAGACGGAAGCTTCTACTGGGTGTTTGCCAACGTGACTCCAGATTTGGACAATAGCGGCCAGATCGTCGGCTACTACTCGGTTCGCCGCCAGGCCCCGACCAGTGCTGTCCGCACCATCGAACCCGTCTACCGCGAAATGCTCGCCATCGAGCAAAAAGCCGCTTCAGTCAAACAAGGCATCCAGCAGTCAGTGGCTTATCTGCAAGATGTGCTGCAAAGCAAAGGCATCACATACGAACGGTTTATTCTAGACCTTTACGGAGCCAAGCCATGAAACCTAACCCTGCCCGCTATCCTAGGCAGCCGTTTTTGCGCGCCAAAGTCGCCTATTCGGCCTATGGCACGGGGAGCTTAGCTTTGCTTTTTACCCTTTGGCTGAGCCTGCGCTTTGGCTGGCATTTGGATTTTTTGCTCCTGCCAGCCTGCTTTTTGCCTTTGGCGTGGTGGATCGTGCGGCAAATGCAGCCTTACCTGAACGCCCTAGAACAGATTTACTACACGCTGCGCAAATGCCGCCAAGGGGAGCTCCACCACCGAATCACCGGCGTATACGCCTTAGGGGAGGTCGGCCAGGTGGCGTGGGAGCTTAACGAATTGTTAGACCTATGCGAAGACTATTTCCGTGAATTAAGCGCCGTTTTCGGCCGCGCCAGTCGCCACGACTTTAGCCGTCCTGCCTTCGAACAAGGACTTGTCGGCCAGCTCAAAACGGGGATGCAGTTTGCCAACCGCACTCTGGCCGAGATGCGGAAAAACCACCGACAACAGCTCGTGATCAAGCTCGGATCCGGCTTGCACCGACTCAATATCGAGAACCTAGTCGCCAATTTAAGACTGTGCCAACAAGACATGCAAGCCATCACCCAAATCCTCGCCGAGGTTGCTGCCACTGCCGAAGCCAACGCCCAGGCCGCCAGTTCCAGCAAGCACGGAGTGGACGAGGTGCGCGAAGCGGTGCAAGCGATCGCCACCAAGGTAACCAGCGCGGCGCAAATCATCGCGAACTTGAGCGATACGAGCAAACAGGTCATCAAGGCCCTGTCGATCATCACCGACATCGCCGACCAGACCGGGCTTTTGGCCTTGAATGCTTCCATCGAAGCGGCGCGCGCCGGAGAATACGGGAGGGGATTTGCGGTGGTGGCCGACGAGGTCAAAGCCCTGTCCAACCGTACCAAAGAAGCCGCCGTGGAAATCTCGAGGATTTTAAAAGGCTTCGGCGACAGCGTGGCTTCTATCTCCCAAGAAGCCCAAGCTTCGGTGGAACTGGCCAACAAAATGCAGCCGATCGTGGAAACCTTTAGCGCCCGCTTCGGCGAGTTCGAAGCGGCCGCCAATAAAACCAAGCTCAGCGCCACCGACGCCCAGGAGACTTCGTTCTCGACCCTGGTCAAGATCGATCACATCATCTACAAGCAAAACGCTTATTTGGCTGTGGCTGACAAGAAAAGAGAGGACGAGGCCAAGGCGATCTCGGTCAACCACACCGCTTGCCGGCTGGGCAAATGGTACTACGAGGGAATAGGCAAGGAGCATTTTGCCGATCTGCCAAGCTTCAGGCGGCTTGAGACCCCCCACGCCCAGGTTCACGGTGCCGCCCACCAGGCCCTGGAGATCTCCCGCCAAGATTGGCAGGCACAACCCGAGTTGATCGAAAAAATCCTAAAGCAGATGGAGAAGATGGAACAGGCTAGCCAAGAGGTGATGCAGATCCTGACCGCCCTGACCCAGGAATCCATCGAGCGCCGGACCAACCTCCAAACCAGAACCCTACCGCGGGCGGCCTAGATAGGCGGCAAGCTGCTGCGGTGGCACGTACCCGGGCAGGACCTCGCCGCGATCGGTGATGATCGTCGGCGTGCCTTGGACGCCGAATTCTTCAGCCAGGGCCATGTGGCGGTCCACCGGATGATCGCAGGAGCGCATCTCTATGGCTTTGCCCTGTTTGGCAAGGGTTAAAGCTTCATTTTTGTCTTTGGCACACCAGACCGCCACGGCTTTATAGTACGACTCTGAATCTTTGCCAGCGCGCGGATAAAACAGATAGCGCACCTTGATCCTGCGGCTTAAATACTCGTTTATCTGCGAGTGAAATCTTCGGCAGTAGCCGCAGTCGATGTCGGTGAACACCGTGACTGAGGCATTGGGCTTATCCGGAGAAAAGACGATCATTCGCTCTTCACCGATCTTCTCTAACCTTAAGAGTCTTGCTTTAGCCAGCTTGGCTTCAGTAAGGTCTTGGCGACTTTGCAAATCAATCAGATGGCCGTCTATAAGATAGCGACCGTCTTGGGAGACATAATACAGACGCTGGCCGATGGTAACCTCGTACAGCCCCGGGATCTCCGTTTGACGGATGGCGTCTATGCGCGCTTCAGGCAAGCGCTGCTGCAAGATTTGGCGTATCTTGGACTCGGCCGCCTCAAGGTCCAGGGACAGAATCAGCAAAGCAAGAAACACGTATTTGATCATGGGTTGGCCCTTCATTTGAACAAACGCTGAATGTCTAAGAAGATGGCCAGCGCCATCAAGGCGATGAGGATCGCCATTCCAATTTGTTGAAACCTGGCGATCGCCTGATCCGACAAGGGTTTCCCCAGCACCCCCTCGACCAGGTAGAACGCCAGATGGCCACCGTCGAGCACCGGGATAGGCAATAGGTTAACTACCCCTAAACTGATGCTTATCACCGCCAGAAATTTGAAAAAATAGCTCATCCCCAAAGCCGCCGACTGGCCGGCGTATTGGGCAATGCTGATGGGACCGGAGAGATTTTGGATGCTTGCTTGGCCAATCAGCATCTTGCCCAGCATTTTTAAGGTCAGCCAGGAAAACTCAGCGGTTTTTTCAACCGCTGTGGTCAATGCCTTAAGCGGCCCCAGTCGGTAAGTGACCTGGTAAGGATCATACAGTCCTGGCGGGACCTTCACCCCTGCGCCAATCCTGCCTTGAAGCTTGCCATCCTGACTTAAGACTCCAGCAGGGGTCAGCGTGATTGCCAGGGTTTGGCCTTGCCGCTCGACCACGACTGCAAGCGGCCGGTTGGGATTGTCGCGGACAATTTCCACCAACTGACGCCATTCCTCGATCGGCGCGCCATCAACCGCCACGATCCGATCCCCGGGTTTTAACCCCGCCTCTTCCGCAGGGCTTCCTGGCTCTACTTTGTCTATGACAGGTGGCAGCGGGGGTTCAAATGGCCTCAGCCCCAGCTTCTGTCCTAAGAGATTGGGGTTTTCGGTTAACTCCTTAGGGATTTCCAGCGTCCGAATCTGCTTATCCCCCGCAGGGGTGATGACCTCTACCTGGACATAACGGTGCTGGACGACTTGCGCGAACAGCAGGCTGAAGACCTCGTTCCAGGTAGGCGCTTTTTCGCCTTCGATCGCGACGATCTCATCGCCCCTCTGGAAACCCGCCTGAGCTGCCAGGGAATCCGGTTCCACCGAACCGACGAGCGGTTTGAGGCCGATTTCACCGCTGACTAACACGATCCAATACAACAAGATGGCCAGCACAAAATTAAATGCTGGCCCGGCCGCTACGATTGCGACGCGACTTAAAAGCGGCTGACGATTAAACGCATACGGCAGGTCCTTTGGGGCTACCTCGCCCTCGCGCTCGTCCACCATCTTGACGTAACCGCCAAGCGGCAGCGCACAAACCACAAACTCGGTATCCGCGGGGGATTTCTGATAGCGCCACAGGGGGGTACCGAATCCCACTGAGAAGCGCAGCACCTTCACCCCCATGCGACGGGCTATCCAAAAGTGACCGAATTCATGGAAAATGATCAAAACCCCGACGGCGAGGATGAAAAAAAACAGGTTATATAAGGCGCTCATTTTTCCACCTAAAGCTTTGCAATCAAGGCAGTAGCAAATCGACGCGCCTCGGCATCCGCTGCCAGCACGCCGTCCAGATCATGGGCCGCAGAAGCAGGGATCGCATTCAAAGTCCGCTCGATGAGTTCGGCGATGCCAGTGAAAGGGATTTGGCGCTTGAGAAACGCCGCTACCGCCACTTCGTTGGCAGCATTGAGCAGCGCCGGTGCAGTACCGCCGGCACGAGCGGCTTCGAATGCCAATCGCAAACAGGGAAACCGCTGATAATCCGGCGGCTGAAAATCCAGCCGCGCCACCTCGAACAGGTCCAGCGCCAAAGCTCCGGATTCGATCCGCTCCGGCCAGGCAAGCCCATAGGCGATTGGAATCCGCATGTCGGGGTTACCCAACTGCGCTAAAACCGAACCATCCTGATAATCGACCAAGGAATGAATCACGCTCTGGGGATGGATGACGACCTGGATTCGCTCGGGCGGTAGGGCGAACAACAAACTGGCTTCGATCACCTCCAAGCCCTTGTTCATCATAGTCGCCGAGTCCACCGAGATCTTCTTGCCCATCTCCCACTTAGGATGGGCGATTGCCTGCTCCGGCGTCACCCGGGGCAAGTCTTCAAGCGGGGTGGCAAGAAACGGCCCCCCAGAAGCAGTCAAGAGAATCTTGCGCACCGCCGAGGGAGTAATACCCGCTCGGAAGCCTGGCGGCATGCACTGGAAAATCGCGTTGTGCTCGCTGTCGATCGGAAGCAGTTCCGCGCCCGCCGCCCGGATGGCGTCCATGAAGATCGACCCTGAGATCACCAACGCTTCCTTGTTGGCGAGCAGGATTCGTTTACCCGCTCGCGCCGCAGCCAGGGTGGGAAGCAGCCCGGCAGCGCCAACAATCGCCGCCATGACGTAATCCACTTCCGCGAGCCGGGCGACCTCCGTCAAGGCGCCGGCGCCAGCCAACACTTCAGTGGCAAGCCCCGCTGCCTTAAGTCGCTGGCGCAATTCCCCTGCGGCCTCGGAATCTACCATCACCGCGTAGGCGGGTCGATGCCGCAAGCACTGCTGAAACAGCGTTTCCGTCCTGCAATTGCCGGTCAGCGCAACGACCCGAAACCTCCCCGGATGGCGGGCCACCACATCCAGCGTGTTGACCCCGATCGAGCCGGTTGCCCCGAGAATGCATAGCCCTTTCACCAGAAGAGCTCCCGTCCCAAAAACCCAGCATAGATGACTGCGCAGGCCGCCAACAAGCTATCGATCCGATCGAGAATGCCCCCATGCCCGGGCAAAAGCTTTCCCGAATCCTTCACTCCGGTCCAACGTTTGTAAAGGCTTACAAGCAGATCGCCGCAGATCGAAACCAGCACCGCAATCAAGGCCAGGATCACAAAATCCAGGATCAGTTTAGGTTTCAGCTCCAGAAAATAGCCCACCGCACCGGTGTAGAGTGCGCCAGACAGCATAGCACCGTAGACCCCCTCTAAGGTCTTGCCCGGACTGATGGCCTGGGCGAGTTTTGTCCGGCCCCACTTTTTGCCGGCGAAGAAAGCGCTGGTATCGGCGATCCAGACCAGAAACAAGAGATAAAGGATTGAGGCATTGCCGAAATTTGCCCTGAGCCTGGCCATCAGCAACCAGGCGGTAAACAACACAAACCAGGCCACAAAGACCCGCGCTGCTGTAGGCCATGGTTTGGCAAGCAACTTGTCTGGCCAGGTGCGCAAGAAAAAGCCCAGCACGAGCCAAGCCAGCACTGTCGGAAAAGCGATGTAATCCAATCCCCACGCCACCAGTACGGTCAATGCATCGAAGTGGACGAGCGAGGCGAGGTAGGTGATGAGTTTCGGCCAATACCAAGCCAGGACCTGGGATGCGAATAAACCCAAGACGAATCCTATTCGCCCGGCCAGGGTTCGGATCCCCGTCAAAGCACTCCATTCCCAGGCCGCAGCTAGAATGACTACTCCCCAAGCGATGAGAAAGCTTTTGACTGACAGAGCGTAAGCTGCCCACACGACGATGGGAATCAATACTGCCGCGGTGGTGATCCGCAGCGTTAGGGATCGGTTCCAAAAGGAGGCACTGGGTGAGGGAATTTCAGCCATAGTGAATATAGTGAATAATGTTCTTGTGATTGTAACGCTAATCAGACGGAAGAGAGCGCTTGTACTTTATGCTCCAATTGCTCGCTGGTATGACCGAAACGCCGCTCGCGCCGCGCATACTCGGCCAAAGCGCGGTTGAGTTCTACCTCGTCGAAATCAGGCCAAAGCACCTCGGAGAAATAAAACTCCGTGTAGGCCAACTGCCAGAGCAGAAAATTGCTGATGCGAAGCTCGCCGCCGGTGCGAATGAATAAATCCGGTTCCGGCAGGTCGGCAAAAGACAAATGGGCCGCCAACAAAGCTTCGTCGATAGCCGAGCTTTTTAGCTCGCCACTTTCGACTTTGCGCGCCAAGGCTCTCGCTGCCTGGACGATGTCCCAACGGCCGCCGTAATTGGCGGCGATCAGCAAGGTCATCCGCTGATTGGCCGCAGTCAAGCGTTCAGCCTCCAAGATGCGGCGCTGCAATTCGGCCGGGAAAGCGCTGCGCTCACCGATAATGCGCAAGCGGATGCCATTTTCGTGCAGTTTCTGGGTTTCGCGCTCCAAGGTCAGCTGGAACAGCCGCATCAACACCGCCACTTCCTCGGGCGGGCGGCGCCAGTTCTCGCTGCTGAAAGCAAACAAAGTCAATACCTCGATTCCGGATTTGGCGCAGTGCTCCACGGTCTTGCGGACTGCAGTCACGCCCGCCTGATGGCCAGCCGTACGGGGAAGCTTACGGCGCTTAGCCCAACGGCCGTTGCCGTCCATAATGATGGCGACGTGACGGGGAATCGGCGTGGCGACAGAAACGGCTTGGGAGTGTGGATCGCTCATGAAATAAATAACGCCTAAGGCTTTACAGGGACAACAGGTCCGCCTCCTTGTCTGCCAATAGCTGATCGATCTTCTTGATATATTGGTCGGTCAGCTGCTGGATGCGTTCCTCGGCCTTGCGCTCGGCATCCTCAGCGATCAATTTTTCCTTTAAAGCTTCTTTGAGTTCGGCGTTGGCCTCGCGGCGCAGGTTGCGAATCGCCACCCGACCTTGCTCGGCCTCATGCCGCACGACTTTGATCAACTCCCGACGCCGTTCCTCAGTCAAAGGCGGCAAAGGCACTCGAATCACGGTGCCGGCAGTCTGGGGGTTGATGCCTAAATCCGATTCCCTGATCGCTTTCTCGATCACCGGAATCATGTTTCTCTCCCACGGGGTGATGGCCAAGGTGCGGGCGTCTTCCACCGTGATGCTAGCTACCTGGCTCATCGGGACCTCACTGCCATAATAGCTTACTCTGATGTGATCTAAGAGACTAGGATGGGCGCGTCCGGTGCGGATTTTAGCCAACTCCTGCTTTACCGCCTGGAGGGTTTTTTCCATTTTGGCTTGGGTTGCTTTGTATATGCTATCGATCATCGTTTCCTACCCGTCTCAATCAGCGAACCGATTTCCTCACCCTGAACCAGACGTGCGATCGCACCTGGTTCGAATACATTCATGACCCGCAAAGGCAGTTCATGATCGCGGCACAATACCAGGGCGGTGGTATCCATCACCGCGAGCTTGAGCTTGATCGCCTCGTCGTAAGTCAAATAAGGAATGTGCTCGGCTGTGGGGTCCTTAAACGGATCGGCAGTATAAACCCCGTCCACCTTGGTCGCCTTGATCAAGAGGTCGGCATTGATCTCGATCGCCCTAAGGCTGGCTGCCGAGTCGGTGGTAAAAAACGGGTTGCCCAAACCGGCCGCAAAGATTACCACCCGACCCTTTTCCAGATGGCGGACGGCGCGACGGCGGATGTAATCCTCGCAGACCTGGTTGATCTTGAGCGCCGACATCACCCTAACCGGCTGTCCTAGATGTTCGATCGCATCCTGCATGGCCAAGGCGTTGATGACCGTCGCCAGCATTCCCATGTGATCGCTGGTGACCCGATCCAAACCTTCTGCGGCTTTCTCCGCTCCGCGGATGATATTGCCACCGCCGATTACCACCCCTACCTCGACGCCGAGCCGGCGCAAATCGACGATCTCGGCGGCGAGCCGCCTGACGCGCTCGGCGTCCAGGCCGCACTCGCGCCCACCCATCAAAGCTTCGCCGCTGAGTTTGAGCAGGATTCTACGGTAGCGCGGAGTGGTCATTTCAGTCGCCACGCACCTGGGACATGACCTCTTCGGCAAAGTCGGTCCGGGTTTTTTCAATCCCTTCACCCAACTCGAAACGCGCGAAGCGGATGACCTTAGCTCCCGCTTTCTGCAAAAGCTCTGCGACGCTCTGCTCGGGATCTTTAACGAAAGGCTGCTCCAGCAGGGTGAGCTCTTGTAAATATTTGCGCAGCCTACCCTCGACCATTTTCTCAATAACGCTCTGAGGTTTGCCGCTCGCCTCAGCCTGAGCGAGAAAGATCTCGCGCTCCTTGGCGAGGAGTTCGGGCGGGGCTTCCTGCTCACGCACCCACAGTGGCTTGCTAGCTGCGATGTGCATGGCGATGTCCCGGGCTAATTCCGCGCTGCCTCCCTGCATTTCCAGCAGCACCCCAATGCGGCTGCCGTGGAGATAAGAGGACAAGCTTCCAGTTTCGGTCTCAAATCGCACCAGACGGCGGAGGTTGATGTTCTCTCCCAGCTTGGCCACCAGCTCGCGCCGCACCTCCTCGATGGTGGGACCCCCAGCCTCGATCGGTGTGACAAGAAGCTCTGCCACCGTCGCCGCTCCGCTTTCTAGCGCTCTTTCGACCACCCGATCCACGAACCCTAAAAAGTCCTCGTTCTTGGCCACGAAATCGGTTTCGCTGTTGACCTCGACCATTACCGCGCGCCTGCCATCGTCGCTCACCTTAATGGCGATCCGACCTTCGGCAGCGGTGCGGTCTCGTTTTTTGTCAGCCTTGGCCAACCCGGATTTGCGCAAGATTTCTATGGCGGCTTCGATGTTACCTCCGGCTTCTGAGAGCGCTTTCTTGCACTCCATCATCCCGGAACCAGTGCGCTCACGCAATTCTTTGACCAATGCCGCAGTTATATTCGTCATCGCTTGCTACCTCGTTTATCTTTAAGCGGACTCGGAACCCGCTGAGACCCCGCTGGGCTCCTCTGGCGCTTCCACGAATTCGTCCCCGGCCGCCATGAACTCTACGCGGCTGGCCTTGCCTTCCAGAATCGCTGTGGCCGCCGCCCGGCAATAAAGCTGGATGGCGCGGATGGAATCATCGTTGCCGGGAATCATGTAATCGATCCCGTCCGGACTGTTATTGGTGTCCACGATGCCGACGATGGGAATGCCTAGCTTCTGTGCCTCTCTGACGGCGATGTATTCCTGCCCCACGTCCAGGACGAAGAGGACGTCTGGCAACTCCTCCATGTCTTTGATCCCGCCGAGGCTGCGCTCGAGTTTTTCCAGCTCCCGCATCAGTTCCAGCGCCTCGCGTTTGCTGAAGCGTTGCAGGGTACCATCGTCGCGCATCGCTTCCAACTCCTTAAGGCGCCTGACCGATTGCCGGATGGTTTTGAAGTTAGTCAGGGTACCGCCTAGCCAGCGGTAGTTAACGTACGGCATGCCGCAGCGGACAGCCTCTTCCTGGACCGCCTTCTGCGCGGTTTTCTTGGTTCCAACGAACAGAACCACACCCCGATTGGCTGCGGCCTGTTCTAAGAAATGCAACGCCTCCCGCAGATACGGCAGGGTTTTTTCTAGATTGATGATATGAATCCCACTGCGGACTCCATAAATGAAAGGAGCCATTTTCGGGTTCCAGTAGCGGGTCTGATGACCAAAGTGCACGCCAGCTTCTAGCAGCTCGCGCATCGTAACATCTGCCATTTGGATCACTCCTTAAAAACTTACGGGTTAAGCCTCCACCCATCCCACCCTAGACTTGCTCCTTTAAGGAACAAGCACCCCCTAGGGTGTGTCGATAGGTGTGTGAATTATTGCTAAAATAGCTGTTCCTTATACCATAATCCGTTATCACCAGACAATGGTCCAAACGCTCGGGGGGTCGATAACATGAGGCAGGAATATAAACGCCTAACGCGTCAGGGAATCCCGTTGAAAACCCCTGAGGAGCTGGAAAAAATGCGCATTGC
>JBKBMR010000005.1:27056-34201 GCA_046295755.1 Methylohalobius sp. | reverse complement strand
TTCTGCTCAAACCCCAAAGGTAAAGCTACAGGCGCCGGCGCCAGCCCCCGACCGCGCCGAAGCACCCGGATTTTACCGGCCATAAAGCGCACCACCGAATCGTCGCAAGGATGGACGATGGAGTAATCGTGGAGCACAAACGCATCGGCAATGGGCGAGAGTTTAATTTGCGCCTCGTCGTTGTCCGCACACAGGGGATCGCCGCTCAGATTGCCAGAGGTAAATACCAAAGGAACGGTAAACTGGGCCATCAATAAATGGTGCAAGGGGCTATAGGGCAAAAGAAAGCCAAAAAGATCCAATCCGGGAGCAACCGCCGAGGGTAAAGTTTGCTCCTTGGCCGCAAGCAGCACAATAGGGGCGATCTGCGAGGTGAGCGCTTGTTCTTCTTCGGGGCTGACCGCGCAGTAGCGGCGAACGACTTCAAGATCGCGCGCCATCAGCGCCAAGGGTTTGTGCGGCCGGCGCTTGCGCTGCCTTAAGCGAGCAAGCGTTTGGGGGTTGGTGGCACAGGCTAAAAGCTGAAATCCGCCCTGCCCCTTGACCGCAAGGATTTTCCCTAAGCGCAGCTGCTCAACGGCCTGGGAAAGGGCGGCTCTTCCTTCGGTTTTACTCGGCTCTAGCCACACCTTGGGGCCGCACACAGGACAAGCGGTGGTCTGAGCATGAAACCGGCGATCGGCTGGGTTTTGGTATTCGGCAAGACAAGCCGGGCACAGGGCAAATGCCGAAAAACTGGTGCGCTCACGGTCGTAAGGCAAGCTGTGAACGACCGAAAACCTCGCCCCACACTGGGTGCAACTGGTAAACGGGTAAAGGTAGCGACGCAAACTGGGCGAAAAGACTTCTAGGCGGCATTCTGCACAGCTAGCAAGATCGGGCAATACAAACGGCGCAGGCACTCCAGGCGTGCTGGCCTCTATCTTAAATTCGTCCGGTGCAGCTTCATATAGAGGGCGCTCGTCTATTTTCTCAATCCGTGCCCCTGGCGGGAGCATCGTAAGCAGTTGCTCGCGGAAACAAACCAGGGTTTCAGGCTCGCCAAAGGCGCGTATCCTTATTCCTTGGCCGCAGTTTTCGACCGAACCGGTCAGCCCAAATTGCTTGGCCAACCGCCAAACGTAAGGACGAAACCCTACGCCTTGAACTAGGCCGAACAGACGGATTTCCAAGCCTGAGGGGCAAGCGCTTTGAGCCAGGCGTACCATCGCTCTAGCCCCTCTCCCGTTTTGACCGACACTGTAAGTACATCTACTTCCGGGCGAAGCCGCCTGGTATATTCGATACAACGCTCTAGCAGGAAATCGACATGCGGCAAAAGGTCGACCTTGGTTATCAGCACAAGGTCGGCGCGGTAAAACATATACGGGTACTTGAGCGGTTTATCTTCGCCTTCACTCACCGACAAAAGCACCACCCGCTTATCCTCACCCAGGTCAAACCCTGCCGGACAAACCAAATTGCCGACGTTCTCGACAAACACAAGCGCCTCGTTTGGCGGATCCAGCTCGGCCAAAGCGTGGCCAACCTGATGCGCATCCAAGTGACAGGCCTTGCCGGTGTTGACCTGCACCGCCGGCACGCCACAGGCCCGAATGCGCTCGGCATCCAAGGAGGTCTGCTGATCGCCTTCGATCACCGCAAAAGATACTTGGCCAGCAAGGTCGGTCAAAGTCTTGACCAAAAGCGAAGTCTTACCTGCCCCAGGGCTGGCCATCAGGTTGATCAGCCGCACGCCGCGCTCGGCCAGCCAGGCCCGGTTGGCCTGAGCGTGACGATCGTTGAGCGAAAACAAGCTTTCCTCAATTTGTAACCGGCGCTGAGTATCCTGATGGAGATGGGAATGTTCCTTGCCGCAACCACAGCTTATACACATGCTCTCACCTCTTGGGTTTTGTCCCGTGTATCCATGAATGAAACCTGAATCATTTTGTATTGTCTACTAAATTCAGTAGTTCTAAAACAGAAACACTGGGAGGAGGCAACGCTATGAACCTAGCCAAGGCTTTTATTTTCCTCCGCCGCGATGCCGCTCAGGCAATCACCCAAGACAAATCGGGCTCGCAGGTCGATTCTGACGATGCAGAGACAGCAAACAATAATCACCCGCCTTGCTTTCGGACCGATGAGCGCTACTTCTGCACCAAGCGCTGCCAATGGGCCAAGGAATGCAAGAAACTGATCGCTGAATGGTTGCGTTAAACTCTTGGTGAACAACATTCACCGTTAGAATCGTCTGCTCGAAAGCGAGTTTCTCTTTGACAGCATACGCTTGCCCTGTTGGACACGGCCATCTATTATAAAAAATGAACCCGACAGGACGCGCGCTTTGAATACCCATCTGTTTTCGCTCCCCCCCGTCCCCGAAGCCTTGGCTGAACTGATCCCCTTGGCCTTGGACCTGCGTTGGTCGTGGAGCCACGTCAGCGATGTGCTGTGGGAGACTTTAGATCCGGAGCTTTGGCAGCGCACCGCCAATCCTTGGCTAATCTTGCAAAGTTTATCGCCGGCGAGATTGGAAGAGTTAGCCAAAGACAAAACGTTCTGCCAAAAGCTTGCCGAATTGGCCGCCGAACGCCGGGTTTATCTGGAAAAACCCACCTGGTTTGAGGAGGTCAAGGGCGAAGCTCCTTTAGGCCTGATCGCTTATTTCAGCATGGAGTACGGCCTGACCGAGGCCCTTCCTCTTTACTCCGGTGGACTTGGGATGCTCGCTGGAGATTTTTTAAAGACTTGCAGCGACTTAGGTGTCCCAGCCGTGGGAGTAGGTCTCCTCTACCAAGAGGGCTATTTCCGCCAGATCATCGACGAGTGCGGGCGGCAGGTGGAGCTTTACCCCAACAACAACCCCTGGGAGCTTCCTATTACCCCAGTGCGCAACAGCGAAGGTCAGCTCTTGCGGCTACATTACCACTTCAACGGCATAGACTTATGGGTGAGGGCCTGGCAGGCCCAAGTGGGCAGGACCCAGCTTTACCTTTTGGACCTCAACGACCCGGCCAATCCGCCCTCGGATCGCTGCATCACCGACCGCCTTTACGGTGGCGGCATAGAGCAGCGCTTGCAGCAGGAAATGCTGCTCGGCATCGTCGGCTGGCAGCTTTTGGAAACCTTAGGGCTAGAACCCACCCTCTGCCACCTCAACGAAGGCCACGCTGCGCTGGCGATTCTGGAGCGGGCGCGCAGCTATATGCAGCGCTATGGGGTAGACTTTGAGCTGGCCTTGACCGTCACCCGCGCCGGCAACCTGTTCACTACCCACACCCCGGTGGCCGCCGGCTTCGACTGCTTCCCACCTTCTCTCATCCGGCGTTATCTTGGCTTTTACTGCGAGCTATTGGGGATCAGCGTGGAAGAGCTGCTCGCTCTGGGGCGGGCCAACCCCAACGATCCCAACGAACCGTTCAACATGGTGTATCTGGCCATCCGCGGCAGCGGTGCGATCAATGCCGTCAGCCGCCTCCACGGCCAAACCAGCCGGCGCATCTTCGCCCCTTTGTTCCCGCGCTGGCCGCAGGCGGAGGTGCCGGTGGGCCACGTCACCAACGGCGTCCACACGCCGTCCTGGGATTCGCCCGAATCCGACCGGCTTTGGACCCTCGCCTGTGGACCGGAGCGCTGGATCTGCGACCCCTGCCTTCCCGGCGAACTGCTGCGCAAAGTGCCAGCGGAAAAGTTGTGGGAACTACGCGCCCAAAACCGAAGGCGCCTGGTGGAGTTCGTGCGCGCCTATTATTCCCAGCGGCCAGCCGCTTTCAACTACCTGCCACCCATCCGTTCCCCGCTCCTCGATCCCAACGCCTTGACCTTGGGGTTCGCGCGCCGATTTACCGCCTACAAACGCCCCTGCCTTTTGCTCGCCGAGCCCAATCGCTTGGTGAGGCTTCTGGCCGACCCTCATCGGCCGGTGCAGCTGATCCTGGCGGGCAAGGCGCATCCTTTGGACGAGGAGGGCAAACGTCAGCTCCACGCCTGGATCGATTTTATCCGCAGCCATCCAGAAATCGCCGGCAAAGTCGTTTTCCTCCCCGATTACGACATGCAGCTGGCCGAGCGCTTGGTGACTGGGGTGGACCTTTGGATCAACACGCCCAAGCGGCCGTGGGAGGCGTGCGGCACTTCCGGCATGAAGGTCCTGGTCAACGGCGGGATCCACCTTTCGGAACTGGACGGCTGGTGGGCTGAAGCTTACGATCCTTCGGTAGGCTGGGCGATCGGCGACAGCCAGGAGCACGACGAGGCCGACTGGGATCGGATTGAGGCGCAGCAGTTGTATGATCTTTTGGAGCAGGAAATCGTCCCAGCTTTTTACGCCCGCGATGCGCGCGGCATTCCAGTCCAATGGGTGGCTAAGATGCGCGAGAGCATGGCCAAGCTTGCCCCGTTCTTCTCCGCCAACCGCATGGTGCGCCAATACCTCGATCAATATTACCTTCCCATGGCGAAGTCTTTGGCCCGCCGCCACCAGAACGATCAGGCCCAGGCAAAGCAAATCTTAGCCTGGCGCCGAAACCTAGAAGACCACTGGCACACCATCCACCTCGGCGAACCCAAGATCGAGACTCAAGGCGGTGCTCACTTTTTCGAGGTTCCGGTTTATTTGGGGGCGGTGGCTCCGGAATGGGTCCGGGTGGAGCTTTATGCCGACCCTTTAGCTCCCGACCAACTGCCCGAGAAAATCGTCCTAACGCCTAAACATCCCTTGTTCGGCGCCGAAGGCGGTTTTCTTTACGTCGGCCAGGCTCCCGCCGAGCGTCCGGTGCAGCACTATACCGTTCGCGTGGTGCCCTACCACGAGGAAGCTCAAGCCCCTTTGGAGATCGCCAGGATCGCTTGGCAGAGGTAGGTGTGGGATATGCCGCAGGCGCAGAATCGGTCCTGAAGGCCGCCTGCACCTGGTCAAAACCGCAGGCTGTTTTATGCCCATAGCGACGTTTCTGAACCGCAAGCGATTAGAGATCCCAAAAACTTAGCCGGTCATCCCGACGTTCTCGCCCGAGGCCCCAAAATCAGAAAGGGTTGGTCTTAAGGTGCTGGCCACCAGCGAAGGGGCTGCAGATTACCCATTCCTGCTCGCCCGCGGGGATGAGATTTATCTTTCCTGGAATACCGAAACCGGTTTACCGATTGATCCCTATTCCTTAAATATGGTGCTTCGCTTCTTTGCTCTCCTGTTGACGCTGATATCGGCACCGGCTTTTGCGGCGGTGCCGCACCTGTTTTTCCCAAGCAGCCTAGAGCAAATCCGCACCCAACGTCTTGGTCCTTTCTTGCTGGTGCTGTGGTCGCTGGACTGTCCGGCTTGCCGCCAGGAACTGAAACTGCTTGGGGAAACCCTAAAAGCTAACCCTAAGCTCGACTTAGTGCTGGTCGCTACCGACGACCAGGCAAGGGCTGAAGAGGTCGAGGCTCTGCTTGCCCGCTACGGCTTGGACAGCGCAGAAAGCTGGATTTTCGGCTCGGCCGATACCGCGCGGCTGCGCTATGCCATCGATCCGGGCTGGTACGGCGAGCTTCCCCGAGCCTATTTTTATCTCCCCGACGGCCAGAGGATAGGACACAGCGGGCCGCTTGGGACGGAGCAGATCGAGGCGTGGCTGAAGTTTCTGCAAAAACCGCAATAGCCCTTAAGGCGGTAAAGAAGCCAGCCAGGGGGCGGCGAGCACAGCGCTGACGATGGTCAGCGCTGCCCGCCACCAAAGCGGCGCGGTTGAAGGTGTCGTAGCCCAAGAAGTGAGCACCGAAGACATCGCGCCAAAGCGCAAGCGCCAGTAAAACTTTGGGCTACGCTACTCGTCAACTGTCCCCAAAATTGCTATTCTTGCTCGGGCCTCTTCTTGCGCCAAGGAGCTCGGTGTGTCTTTGCCGTTACCGAAAATCCTGGCTTTCGCCGGCAGCGCCCGCCAGGATTCCTACCACAAGAAGCTGCTGCGGGTGGCTGCAGCCGGTGGGCGGGCGGCGGGCGTCGAAGTAACGTTAGTGGACCTGCGCGATTTTCCGATGCCGATCTACGACGGCGACCTGGAAGCCAAGGAGGGCGTTCCCGAACCTGCGCGTCGCCTCCGGCAGTTGATGAAAGCGCATCAGGGGCTTTTGATCGCTTCCCCAGAGTACAACAGCTCGATCACCCCGCTCCTGAAAAACGCCATCGACTGGGTCTCGCGACCCACGGACGGCGAGGATGGGCTGCTGCCGTTTCGCAACAAGGTCGCTGCCCTGCTCGCCACCTCCCCGGGCAGGTTAGGCGGTCTGCGGGGGCTCATTCACGCGCGCGCCATTCTTAGCGCCATAGGCGTCCTAGTCCTGCCGAACCAACTGGCGATACCTTACGCCCACCAGGCCTTTAAACCAGACGGCACGCTGGCAGATCCAAAACAGCAGGCGGCGGCGGAGGCTGTGGGAGCAGAACTTGCCCAGATTCTGCTCAAACTCGCCCGTTAAAATCTCCCTTGAAGTTCCAATGGGCAACTGGATCGGCGCCCGACCCCTGACTTTGGGCATCAGGAACCCGACCGATGCAGCAATGTAGTCTACCTGTCGGATCCCGGATGATTGGTTGCTGTACAATCGGCGAAGCCGGCTGATGGGCCGCGAAGTGCTGCAGGCCGTGATGGCAGGATTATCCGTCCAGGAGGTCGCACACTCAACGCGGGGCAGGAGGAGCTGGTCATCTACCTGCGCACGCAGCGGCCGCTCGATGATCTGCCGTCATCCAGGAGTTCATCGAACCCGGCATGAGTCGCTCGGCAAAGCACCGCCTGCTGCGCCGGTGCGGCCATTTGCGCTTGCCGGCACCCGACAAGCCCGCCCGGGCGTCCAAGCCCTTCAAGGCCTACGAGCCAGGCTACGTGCACATCGACGTGAAGTACCTGCCGCAGATGGCCGATGAGACGGCTCGGCGCTATGTGTTCGTGGCCATCGACCGCGCCACGCGCTGGGTGTTCATCGCCATCAAGAGCCACAAGACGGCGGCCAAATCCTTCCTCAACGCGCCGTTTAATATCCGCACCTTGCTCACCGACAACGGCAAGGAGTTCACCGACCGCCAGTTGGGTGCCAGGGCCAAGGACGCCTCAAGGCGGCATGCGTTTAACGCCCTGTGCGAAGCCCTGGGCATCGAGCACTGGCTGACCCGTCCGAAGTCA
>JBKBMR010000005.1:17407-26957 GCA_046295755.1 Methylohalobius sp. | reverse complement strand
CCGCAGACCAACGGCATGGTCAAGCGCTTCAATGGGCGACTTGAGCAGGTGCTGCGCTCGCACCACTTCAACAGCACCGATGACCTGGCCACCGCACTGCACCGCTACGTGTGGCTGTTACAACGAGCACCTGCCGCAGAAGGCGCTGCAACACTCACGCCCGTCCAGGCTATGAAACGATAGCCAAGCTCTCATCTGTTCTCAAAACAGGTCAGGAATCACCCGGGACCCGACAGCTAAACTGGGAAGGTTTATGCACTCGCTACCAGCTCTTGCGCCTTACGCCAGGCTTTCATGAAAAGCTTAGGCTATTGGCACATAGGCCAGGTTGGGCGCCAGCCATTTTTCTGCCTCGGCGAGACTCCAGCCTTTGCGGTGGGCGTAGTCTTCGACCTGATCGCGGCCCAGCTTGCCAACGTTGAAATAGCTCGCCTTGGGGTGGGAGAAGTACCAGCCGCTGACCGAGGCGGCAGGGTACATGGCAAAGCTTTCGGTCAGGAGGATGCCGGTGTTCTGTTCTACCCCTAGAAGGTCAAATAAAGTGCGTTTTTCGGTGTGATCTGGGCAGGCGGGGTATCCCGGCGCTGGACGGATGCCGCGGTAGTTTTCGGCAATCAGCGCTTCGTTGCTGAGATTCTCATAAGGCGCATAGCCCCAAAACTCGCGCCGCACCCGCTCGTGAAGGTGCTCGGCAAAGGCCTCGGCTAAGCGGTCGGCCAAGGCTTTGAGCATAATGGCAAGGTAGTCGTCGTGCTCGCGTTCAAAGCGAGCCAGGTGCGCTTCGATGCCGATTCCGCAGGTGACGGCAAACGCCCCGATAAAATCGCTTATGTTGTTTTCCTCGGGAGCGATAAAGTCGGCCAGGCAATAATTGGGTTGACCCTTGGGCTTTGGCTGCTGCTGGCGCAAGTAGTGGAATACCAGCTCGTGGCCATTTGTTTTAATCACCACGTCGTCGCCGCGGCTTAAAGCCGGAAATAACCCGAAAACAGCATGGGCGGTCAGCCACCTCTCCGCCACTATCTGCGCTAGCATTTTTTCGGCATCGGCCAATAGCCTTTTAGCCTCTCGGCCTACGACCGGATCGTCCAAAATCTTGGGATAGCTTCCCACCAATTCCCAAGCTTGGAAGAAAGGCGACCAGTCGATATAGCGCACGAGTTTGTCTAAAGGATAATCGCGGAAAACGCAAACTCCGAGTTTGCGTGGCTTAGGCGGAAGGTAATCACGCCAGTCGGTATAAAAACGGTTGGCGCGCGCCTGGGCGATAGGCAGGAGCTTACCAGATTCTTGCCGCATGGCGTGGCGGCGGCGCACCTCTTCGTACTCTTGGGCGAGGTTGGTGAGAAAAGGCCCGCGCAGTTCTTCGCTTAACAGGCTGCCGACCACCCCGACCGCGCGCGAGGCGTCGGGAACATAGACTACCGGCGCAGGGTAATGCGGGGCGATTTTGACCGCCGTATGCACCCTGGAAGTCGTTGCTCCGCCGATCAATAAAGGATGAGTGAAGTTCTGGCGGGCCATCTCTTTGGCGACGTGGATCATTTCGTCCAAGGAGGGGGTAATCAGGCCAGACAGGCCAACGATGTCTACCTGCTCGCTGTTAGCGGCGGCCAAGATCTTATCTGCCGGCACCATTACTCCCAGGTCTAGGACTTCAAAGCCGTTGCACTGAAGCACCACGCCGACGATGTTTTTGCCGATGTCGTGCACGTCGCCTTTGACTGTAGCGAGCAGGATTTTACCAGCGCTCTTTCCCTCCTGGCGTTGAGCTTTGAGGTAAGGCTCCAAATACGCAACCGCCCGCTTCATCACCCGCGCCGATTTGACCACTTGCGGCAAAAACATCTTGCCAGCGCCAAACAGATCCCCGACTACGTTCATCCCGGCCATCAAGGGACCCTCGATCACCGCCAAAGGATTGCCGAGCAGTTTTCTCGCTTCCTCGGCGTCCTCTTCGATGTAGTCGGCGATCCCTTGGACCAGCGCGTGCTCCAAGCGCTTCTCTACTGGCCAGCTGCGCCATTCCAATGCCTGCTGTTGTACTATCGTTTCCCCTCGATATTTCGCCGCTATTTCCAGCAGGCGTTCGTCGGCGTCCTCGCGCCGGCAAAACAAAACATCCTCGATCGCTTCGCGCAGCTTAAGCGGAACCTCCTCGTAGATACCCAGTTGCCCGGCGTTGACCATGCCCATGTCTAGCCCGGCGCGGATGGCGTGATACAAAAACACCGCATGGATCGCCTCGCGTACAGCATCGTTGCCACGGAAAGAAAACGAGACGTTGGAAACCCCTCCTGAGGTCAGCGCATAAGGTAAAGTCTTTTTGATCTCGGCCACCGCTTCGAGAAAGTCCAGGCCGTAACGGCGGTGTTCGGGGATGCCAGTGGCGACAGCAAAGATGTTCGCGTCGAAGATAATATCCTCCGGTGGAAAATCGAGCTTTTCCCGAAGCAGGTGGTAAGCGCGCCTTACGATCTCCACCTTGCGCTTTCTGCTGTCGGCCTGACCCTGTTCGTCGAAGGCCATCACCACCACCGCTGCTCCATACAGGCGAGCCAAGCGCGCGTGCTCCAAGAACGCTTCCTCACCTTCCTTCAAGGAAATAGAGTTGATCACCCCTTTGCCTTGGATGCATTGCAATCCGGCCTCGATCACTTCCCATTTGGAGGAATCGATCATGATCGGCACGCGGGCGATGTCCGGCTCTGAGGCGATCAGGTTCAAGAACTTGACCATCGCCCCCTTAGCGTCGAGCATCCCTTCGTCCAGATTGACGTCGATCATTTGGGCGCCGTTTTCCACCTGCTGCCTGGCAATTTCCACTGCGGCGTTGAAATCGCCCTCTTGGATCAGGCGGCGGAAACGGAGAGAGCCGGTGACGTTGGTGCGCTCGCCGATGTTGACGAACAAAGAATCCGGGCCGATGTTCAAAGGTTCAAGGCCGGACAGGCGAGTGAAGATCTTAAGCTTTGGGACTTGCCGCGGCGGTATTCCGGCAACTGCTTCGGCGACGGCCCGGATGTGCTCGGGGGTGGTGCCGCAGCAGCCGCCGACGATGTTGAGCCACCCCGCTTTAGCCCACTCGCTTATTTCCGCGGCCATGGTTTCCGGGGCCTCGTCGTAACCGCCGAATTCGTTAGGGAGTCCGGCGTTGGGGTGGGCCGAGACGAAAGTATCGACGTAACTCGAGATTTCTTCAATGTGGCGGCGCAATTCTTTAGCCCCCAAAGCGCAGTTGAAACCAAAGGACAAAGGCGCAGCGTGGCGCAGCGAATTCCAAAACGCTTCTGGGGTCTGTCCGGATAGGGTGCGGCCAGAAGCGTCGGTGATGGTGCCAGAGATCATGAGCGGCAATTCCACTCTGTGCTCGGCAAAATAGTGCTTGACGGCAAATACCGCCGCCTTGGCGTTTAAAGTGTCGAATACAGTCTCGATCAAGATCAGGTCTACCCCGCCTTCGATCAACCCCTCCACCGCCTCGGTATAAGCGCTCACTAGCTCCTGGAAAGTGACGTTGCGAAACCCCGGGTCGTTGACGTCCGGGGAGATGGAAGCAGTACGGTTGGTAGGCCCTAGAACACCGGCGACAAAGCGGGGTTTGTCCTCAGTGCTAAAATCGTCCGCTGCTCGTCGGGCTAGGCGCGCTGCCGCTAAGTTAATCTCGCGCGCCAAAGACTCCATGCCGTAATCGGCCAGGCTAATGCGATTGGCGTTGAAACTGTTGGTCTCGATGAGGTCGGCGCCGGCTTTAAGGTACTGGCGATGAATTTCTTCTATGATCTGTGGCTGAGTTAAAACCAAAAGGTCGTTGTTGCCTTTAAGATCGCACGGCCAATCTTTAAAGCGCTGACCACGGTAGTCGGCCTCCTTCAGGCCATGAGCCTGGATCATGGTGCCCATGGCCCCATCTAAGATCAAAATACGCCTGGATAAAAGCTCTTTAATCAAATTGCTACGCATTGGCTTAAAATAGTCGATTAAAAAGCGTCTTGCTGGCGCCGATTTTGCGATAATAAAACTTTTATCACAACAATTTGAGGAGGGCACTATGCGCAAGGTCTTATTTTTGGTTGCAGGACTTTTAGTCGCTGCCACCAGCTGGGCGGTTACGATCCGTCAAGCCACGCCTGAAGAATCCGCCCCCCCCCAGCCGATTCAATTGCAGGACGCTTCCCCTATCCTCGGCAGCTGGACTTTAGTAGAAGTCGCCCCACGCGCTACCGGGCCGCGCATTCCGGAAAATCGAACGTGGGAATTTAAACCGGATGGAACCTTAATCACCTCAGGCTACAACCGCCATTTCAAGCGCGAAGACCGGCAGGAATTCCATTACCAGATCAAGGACGGCATGATTGTCACCGATGTGCCAGGGCGTCCAGACAAGCAACTTGTTTATCAGATTTACGACCTAAAAGACAGCACCCTAGTCCTTCAGGGCGGCGTGGAAGGTTTTTATTTCTTCAAACGCAAATGATCTTAAAAAGAGGAGTCAGCCATGAAAATAAATATCGACAGCAAATACAAAACCGATCTTTTAATGTGGGCGGGGATTCTAGTGGTCAGCTTGGTGTTCATCGGCATCTTCATGGTGTTTACCACCACTTCCCCGCTCGCTCTGGGCGCGAAAATCCTAAGCGCCATCTTGATCATGCTCTTGCCCGGATACGTCATCGTCAAGCTTTACCTGGATCAGGTCAAACTCACCGAGAATCCGGCGCTGGACCGGTTCATTCTCTCCTTTGCCATTTCTATCGTCACCGTCCAGTCGTTGGCCTTTTTAGTTACCTACTTTGCCGTTCACGAGCTCGAGCTGGACCAAGAAATCCGGATCGGACTGGAAAACTGGGTGCCTTTGATCATTGTAGCGTTGGTCATTGCCCTGGCAGTGGGAATTAAGTTTGCCCAGAACAAAATAGCTGCGCTATGGCAAAGCTTATCTTCCTGGTCGAGCCAGAAGATCGGCGAGGCCGGCCCGATGATCTTGTTGATTTTGGTCACCTTCTTGAGCTTGGCAGTGCTTTTCGGGCTAGTGAGACTAATCCTGTTCATCGTTATCAAAGCAGCCGGCTTTCCGGCTTGATCACAGGGCTTTCTTGGGCGGGCCTTGCGGCCCGCTTTGTTTTTAAACTTTGCTTGAAAAATTAAGACAAAAACAATGTCAGTTTAAGCTAAAGTAAAAATGTCCACCATCGCTCGGGCGCTGACTCGCTTCGAACAGATGCCTTATGCTTCTTATGAGATCGACACAGCCGTCTATGATCGTGCTGTGCGCCTATTTCGCTTCGCCAAACGCTTTCTTCATCTTAATTTCAAGCTCCATGCGCCGCAAGACTTAGTCCACCAAGCCCAAATTTTCGTCTTTAACCACTTCGCCCGTTTCGAGACCTTCATTCCTCAATACCTGATTTACGAGTGCTGCGGCGCTTATTGCTGCGCCATCGCTCACCGGGAGTTGTTCGAGATCGATGAGCACCTCACCGGCCTGATGCTGGCTATGGGCGCTATCCCCCACGACCATCCCCAGTTGATGCCGCTGTTGGCGACCCAAATCCTGCGCGGACGCAAGATCATCATCTTCCCGGAAGGGGGCATGGTCAAGGACAGGCGCGTCGTCGATCGTAAGGGACGCTATAGCATCTATTCCCGTTCCGCTCTCGATCGTCGCCGCCAACACACCGGTGCGGCGGTGCTAGGACTGGCTTTGGATCTTTTCAAACAAGCGGTCCTCAAGGCCCACGCTTGCGGTCAGGAAGAGCAGCTCGACCGCTGGCGGCAGCAGTTAAACCTACCCGATCGCAATGAATTTCTCGCCCGCTGCCGGGAGCCGACCGTGATCGTGCCGGCCAACATTACCTTTTTCCCCCTGCGCATCGATGATAACCTGATCAAACGGGTCATCGAGACCATCCGCCCGGGAATCAGCAAACGCCTGCTGGAAGAGCTTTTGATCGAAAGCAATCTGCTGCTAAAAGACAGCGACATGGACATCCACCTAAGCAATCCCATTCGGGTGGACGCCTGCTTTAGGTTTTGGGAGCGCTGGCTTAACCTTAAAGCCCTGCCGCAGATTAACAGTTTGGAGGAGATCTTCAACTGGCGCACCAGCCGAGACTTAAAGCGGCGCTTTCTGGCCAGGTCCCTGCGGCAGAACGCTCGCCGGATCCGCGATCGCTACATGGTAGCGATGTATCAAGCCGTCACCGTCAACCTGTGCCACTTGGCCGCAACGACGATCTACGAGGTATTGAAGCGCAAGCGCGACCAGATCCCCAAGGACTCCTTCCGCAAAGCGCTTTACCTTGCAGTCAAACAGGTCCAACAAGAACCAGGGCTGTTTTTGCACCGCAGCCTGGGTAACCCTGAAAGCTACCAAGATTTGCCCGACGCCGAACCGCCATCTCTTAAGCAATTTCTTTGCACGGCAGAAAGCGCTGACCTGATCGAACCGGTCGGCGGCTGCTATCACTTCCTTCCCAAGTTGGAAGAAGAGTTCGAACTCGACACCGTCCGCCTGGAAAATCCAGTTCTCGTCTATGCCAATGAGGTCGCACCATTGTCACGCATCCGGGAGATCGTCGGCCAGGCGCTCGATCAGGCAGATTGGCTGCCGCCGCGCCATATGGCTCGCCTGCGTTTTGCCGATGAAATCTTGGCCTTCAAATGGGACAAGGAGCTATATTCAGCTCCCTACTTTGCCGAGATCAATGGGCAGGAAACCTCCGTTGCCAACGGCGAACCGTTTTTGCTTCAACCCCCATCGCCAACCGCCAAAGGCGTACTACTGATCCACGGCCTGCTTGCCTCCCCCGCGGCGATGCGGCCATTGGGGGAGGCTTTGGCACAAGCCGGCTACACCGTGCTGGGAGTGCGCCTTAAAGGCCACGGTACTTCCCCTTATGACTTGCGCGAGCGCGAGTTTACGGATTGGCTGCTTTCCGTCCAGCGCGGTTTTCTGATCTTAAGGGAACTTACCGAAATCATCGCCATCGTCGGCTTCTCCACCGGAGGGCTTTTGGCCTTACATCTGGCCGCTGATCAACCCGATCAGTTGGCCGCTGTGGCGGCAGTCGCCCCTCCGGTCAAATTCCGCAATCCTACCATGGCTCTGGTGCCGCTGGTCCATCAGGCCCAGCGCCTGACTGCGTGGATGCCGGATGGCGGTTTTAAGGGATTCATGCTCAACCAGTCGGAGCACCCCAAGATCAACTACCGTCACGTCCCGATCCAGGCACTCCAAGAACTTCGCGAGCTCATCTCCGAAACCAAGGCGCGCCTTAAAAGCGTCCAATGCCCGGTGCTGATTCTGCAGGGGGACGGCGACCCGGTGGTCGATCCGGACAGCGCCCAAATTATTTTCGACCAATTAGGCACGCACCGCAAAACCCTGACCTTGATTACCGCCCGCCGGCATAATATCGTGTTTGACGATCCCGGCGGCGTCCACAATCTGATCCGGTTCTTCATCGACCAACATTGCGTTATTCCTCATGGCTGACCGACCCTGGCGCGCGCTTTATCCACCGAGCCTTCCCGCGGATCTTCCGCCTCTCCAGGATGCCTCTTTAGTGGCCTTATTCGAACGCACAAGCCGGCAGTTTGCCGATCTCCCAGCCTTAGAGAACCTGGGCACCCTCCTTACCTATCGTGACTGGAACCGATTGTCTTTGCGTTTTGCCCACAGCTTACGCCGACAGGGATTGGAGAAAGGCGAGCGGCTGGCGATCATGCTGCCCAACTTGCTGCAATTCCCGGTCGTCCTGATGGGCGCCCTGCGCGCAGGTCTTACCGTGGTCAACATCAATCCACTGTTCACACCCCGGGAATTAGCGCAGGAACTCATAGACTCCGAGGCTTCCGGGACCGTCCTGCTGGCCAATTTCGGCCACGTTCTAGAACGCGCCTTAGCTGAGTTTGGGCTTAAACTCAAATACATCTTCGTCACTGAAGCCGGTGATCTTTGCCCGGCACCCAAGCGCCAGCTGGTAAACTGGACTTTGCGGTACTTCAAGCGCAAAGTACCGCCTTTCCAGCTGCCGGTTACTGCGACCTTGCGTCAGGCCATTGAGGAAGGCCGGGAAACACTCTTGGATGTACCTTTAGAACCTGAAGACCTCGCCTTTCTGCAATACACCGGCGGCACCACTGGCACCCCCAAAGGGGCGATGCTCTCCCACGCTAACCTGCTCGCCAACATCGAGCAAGCGCGCCTATGGCTGACCTGCAAGGACTTCCGCAAACACCTGGAAAGCGGCTGTGAACGGGTCGTCACTGCCCTCCCCCTGTATCACATTTTCGCCCTAACCGCCAATCTGTGGGTTGGGATGGCATTGGGAGTATTCAACCATCTCGTCACTGATCCGAGGGATTTGCAGGGCCTGGTCAAAACCATAGGCAAATCCAAACCTTCAGTGATCACCGGGGTCAACACTTTGTTCGACCATCTGCTCCAGACTCCAGGGTTCTCTCAGCTGGATTTCTCCTCTTTAAAACTGACCTTGTCCGGCGGCATGGCCATGCAGAAAGCGGTTGCCGAGCGCTGGCAAGAAATCACTGGCTGTCCGGTATTGGAAGGCTATGGGCTGACCGAGGCCTCACCGGTAGTGACTTTAAACCCTTTAGACTTGGACGCTTTCACCGGCAGTATCGGCCTGCCGCTGCCTGGCACCGACTGCCGGATCGTGTATGACAGCCGGATCCTTCCTCCGGGGGAAGCCGGGGAATTGTGCGTGCGCGGTCCACAGGTGATGCGCGGTTACTGGAAGAAGCCAGAGGAAACTCGCTTGGTCCTGAACGAGGAAGGCTGGTTGCGCACCGGCGACATTGCCAAGATGGACGAGCGGGGATTTTTTTACCTAGTAGATCGCAAAAAGGACATGATCCTGGTCTCCGGTTTCAACGTCTATCCCAGCGAAATCGAGGAAATAGTAAACGCCCATCCGAAGGTTAAAGAGTGCGCCGCGGTAGGGGTTCCAGACATCAGTACCGGCGAGGCGGTGAAACTGGTCGTGGTCAAAGCCGACCCTACTCTGACAGAAAGCGAGATCCAAAGCTGGTGCCGCGCCAACCTCACTGCCTACAAGCGCCCTCGTCTGATCGAATTTCGGACTGAACTCCCAAAGTCCGCCGTGGGCAAGATTCTGCGCCGAAAACTTCGCAACTGAAGCGTTTTTTGTTCCAGATCAAAAACCGAACCTAGCTTAGGTGGTAGTTTAGATCGCGCCGGATTGCATCTGGCAAGGCTATTAACAAAATTTTGGAGAGATCCGATGAGCGAACAACCCAAGCAGGAAAAAGACTACTTTTGGTACATTATCGCCGCCGTCATTGCCGCCGTAGCGATAACCTTGTGGATGGTGAAAAGCCAAGAGCACGGTAAGTACGTCACCACCCAACAGGCCATCGAACAAGACAAAGCTTTCTCCGCCTATCGGTAATCGAGTTTTACCTCTTGACTCCTCCTTCTCTGTTTTAAATTGATAGAGAGGTGACGTAAATCACCTCTCTTTTTGTTTCACAGCAGATTGCCTTCCTTGTCCACCAGTGGGAC
>JBKBMR010000005.1:2282-17397 GCA_046295755.1 Methylohalobius sp. | reverse complement strand
GACCTGATAGCGCTTGAGCAACGCTGTGATCGCCTCGCGCTTTTGCTCGATCAGCTCATCGAGCTGGGCTTTCAAAGCCTTGTCTTCACGCCTTACCCCCATGGCGATGGCATAATCGAAGCGGATCCCAGGTTCTGATTTGAGCGGCAACAAGCGGTAATGTTTAGGATGCTTGAGGCTCAGATAGGCGCCGATCGGCCCCCAAACGACCGCCATGTTGACCTTGCCCAAAGCCAATTCCTTTTCTAGCGTCATAGCGGTGTTGACTTTGGGATCGCCGGTCATCGCTTGATAAGTGCGTCCCTGCTCAATAAGGCCGTGGCGCAACAGCCAGGTGACTCCTGGAGTGCGGTCGAACATGGCGATCTTGAGCTTGGCTTTGCGTTCGGCAGGCAACTCAAAAAGTTGTTCTGGAGTTTGAACATCGTCGAAGCCTTTACCTTTGGCGATCACCAATACGTAGGTAGAGCGGTAATAAGGTTTAGTCGTCGCAGCCAATTCAAATCCAGCAGGTAGCCCCATGACCACGTCGCACTTGTAGCGGTCGGTTTCGGGGTCTTTGGCCTGCAGGGTGTTGCGCAAGAAACCGATCCGCTGTGGGTACCAGGTATACTCAATCTGTTTTCCCAAGGCTGACGCAAACAGGCGGGCGATTTGGTTTTCAAATCCTTCTTCCTGCTTGGTAGACAGCGGAGGATTGACTGGATCGGCACAGACTCTGAAGGACTCGGCGTAAACGATCCCGGTCCAGAACACGAACGACATAACAGCAATCAGCAGACGAATCGGCATCGATGCACTCCATGAAGATTGGTTAAAGCACGATTTTCTTGTCGGCGGAGAAATTTTTAGGTATTAATTTCCTATCTTCACCCAAGGCTATAGTTCCATGACCCTCCAAGCTAAAGACATCATGCAACCGGAGGTGGTCTCTGTCCCTCCGGAAATGACCCTCGACCAATTCGAGGAGTTCCTAACTATCCAAGACATCGACGGCGCCCCGGTCCAAAACGCTGCCGGAGAGATCGTCGGCATCGCCTCCAAGACCGATGTCGTGCGCGCCTTGCGTTTCCAGGAAGGCGACCGCCTCAAGCTGAGCGGGAAAGATATCACTGTGGGCGACATCATGACTGACGAGGTGGTCTTCGTCCCGCCCGACCTCTCCCCTCGAGAGGTGGCCGAACTGATGATCGAGCGGCGTATCCACCGGGTTCTGGTAGGGGATAAGCGCTGTGTGCGTGGGATCATCACCGCCTTCGATCTCCTCCGCCTAGTCCGTTAGATTTCAAGTCTCAAAGGATTGTCCGGGTCTATCCCGGGCATGAACGGCACCCGCCGATCCTGGTCGGTCACCTGGTAGACCAGACCCAACCAGTTGTTAAACACTGCCTTGGCAGTATCGCGCCAGGTGTTGTCGAGTAGCGGCAGCAAAACGCTTTCGGGAAATGACGGTAACTCCTCTCCTCGACGCCTGGCACTCTCCACCGCTGCCCGATAATCCCGCAAGATCGCTTGGGCTTTAGGGTTGAAATAATTGTCTACCAGCGGCGGATAGTCCTCGCGCTCGCCGCTGCAATATTTTCCTACTTCGCGTTTGTATTCCTTAAGCAAGCTGACGGTGTCGTATTCGGGATGTCCTTGGAAGTATACTACTCGGAGCAAATCCGGGCTAACTGCCAAGTGTACCCCAGCCACTTCGCTTTCCACCAGGATTTTCAATCCCACCTGCTCTAAATCCTCGCGGAACAGTTCGTTGAAACGCGAGTGAGGCACGTCGAAGCGGGTATTGATGTCGGCGACCAGAGGATGGCGTGGGTTGACCACCCGGTGGGAATAGACTCCCCAACGTTTGGCCGGCAGGCGGGTGCGACGGATACCATAAGAATACTGCACCAAGGCGTGGGTGGCCAGGCACGAGCACAGGATAGAAGTCACATGCTGCCTGGCCCAATCGAATACCTCGGTCAAAGGTTCCCAGAAAGGCTCCTCGGAGATGTCGGCGTGGGTTACGTTGGCGCCGCTGATGATCAGCGCGTCCAACCCCTCCTCGCGGATCTTCTCGAACGGCTCGTAGTAACGCTCGATGTGGGCTCGAGCCTCGGCCCCTCGCTCCAAGCCATCGATGGTAAAAGGATGAACGTAAAATTGGACGATCTGGTTACACCCCCCAAGCAGGCGGAAAAACTGCCGTTCGGTGGCTTCTAGTGCCTTGTCCGGCATCATGTTGAGCAAGCCGATGTGAAGCTCGCGGATATCCTGATGGCGGGCGGCGTCCAGCGGCAAGACTTTCTGGCCTTCGGCTCTGAGGCGTTCAAAAGTAGGCAGTTCGGTATGAGCAACCAAGGGCATGTTCTTCCTCCTCTCATTCGTTATAAGCTGTAGCTTCTTTGGCCGCGATGGCATCAGCCACCAACTGGAGAAAATCCTGTTCGTCGCGCACCTTGGCCGCCTCGTTGGCATCGACGACATAGCCGTAGCGGTCGGCGATTGCTTGATAGCGCGGCAGGCGGCTCAAAAACAAGCGGGGAAATACCCAAGCTACAAACTCATCCGGAGGGATTTCTTCGGGTCTGGCATAGCCGCGTTCGGCCATGAACTCGGCCAGTTGACGGTCTAGAAATTCCTCCCGGTAATACAAAGGCTTGGGATTTTTGCGGGCGCGCTCGATCAGCGTCTGCTCTAACTCCGGCGTGGTTTTGATGTACAGGATCAGGGTATGCTCGGCCAACGATTCCAGCACTTCTGGGGCATCTAGCTCGCACACGCTTCCCCCGGCATCGTTGACAAAGTGCCGATACCCGTAAATGTCGCGCGCTTTTTCGATGAAAATTGGCACGTCCAACATGGCCGCGATCTCCGCCTGACGGTGGAGCGCCTGGCGGCGCTTGAACTCCTCAAGCGGCAACCCTCCTTGGGCAGGATCGCCGATCTTGCCCAAAAAACTCGCGATAGGGGCCAGATTGTCCACGGTGA
Source organism: Methylohalobius sp. (assembly GCA_046295755.1). Lineage (GTDB taxonomy): Bacteria > Pseudomonadota > Gammaproteobacteria > Methylococcales > Methylothermaceae > Methylohalobius. The sequence continues at coordinate 14,424 of JBKBMR010000005.1, read as the reverse complement.
TGTTGCTGCAGATATAGATGGAATCGGAGCGGAGCAGGTCGCGCAGGAAAGGCACCTGCATCGCCTGGCGTTTGATGTTGTCGAGGATCGGCTCCTCCAGATATTTGGTACCGATCCGATAATCGCCCGAGTAGTGGAACCATTCCGCCTTGGGCAACTTGTTGGCCAAAGTAGTCTTGCCAACCCCGGACATCCCAAGCAGGGTAATGCGTTTGGCATCCCAGTCCAAAAATTCGCGTGGCGTCATTCTCATAAGAACGCGTGCCCTTTAACAATCGATTGAAAATAATGATAACTACAATGGGGATAAATGCCTTCTTTGGATTTTGGCCAAAACTTTCAGTTCCTGAAAAATCATCAACATGTCATAATTAGGCTACATAATTTTGCTAGCAGGCGACACTCAAGGTATTTGTCGATGCCTTCAACCACCCTAGGATGGAAAGCGGCTCGGTTCGCAACAGGACTTTTGCTTGGCTGGTTTGCGCTTGCCACAGGCGCTCAGCCTCCTTTGACCCTCCCCGATTGGAGCGAACTGACGCTCGAGTTATCTCCAACCTTGACCGTCAAGGCCGAACTGAAAACGACCGTCGCTGAACAGGCCAAACCCAAACTGCTCGAACGCCCTGGTGCGCTTCAACCACCACCGCAAAGCGTCGTCTATCATCTGACGGTGGAAACCCGCCTGAAATGGTTCCTGTCCAGCAAGACCTGGATGGGCGAATTGTGGCTTAAGCCCGACTTAACTGCCCTGCAGCGAACCCGTCTCAAAATCGGACCTTCGAGCAATTATAAAATCTACCGCTACGCTGACCGAGGTGTCTATCGGACCCGCCACCAGCCAAAGGATTCAGACCAGATGCTTGAGCCTCCCCAGACCTGGTCAATCGTCAACGAAGCTTTCTACCCCTTTCTCGAGGCCACCAAACGCTGCGCTTTCATTTCTGACCCTTACGCCATTCTCCTGTTGCTTTCCCGGGATGGGCCCGCTACCGAAATGGTCATCTGCGTGTTTAACAAGGAAGGTGTGCACCAGGTAAGCCTTCAGCGTACCGGCGTCCAAACCGTGCAAGCAAATTATCGCCTTGCGCAAAACTCTAAATTCCACCGGGTTCGAGCCCTCGTCCAGGCAGAGCGCATCTTAGTCCATCCGCTTCCACTCCCGAACGAACGTGAGGGACCGTTAGACGCCGGTAGAGACTCAGAGCCATTCGAATTCCTCGGCATGGAAGGCGACATCGTGTTCTTACGCGACCCCAAAACCCACCTTCCGCTCCAGATCGAAGGCAAGGTTCCTGGATTTGGCCAGGCCCAACTGCAGCTGACCAAGGTCAAGCTGCGCTAACCTTTTGCGCCAATTGCGCAAGCAGCCCGCCTTCAGCCACGGCGAGTCTGGCGATCTCCTGCGCCCGCGCTGAGGTGGCCGCATAGGCGTAGATTCTAAGCTGGGGAGCATTGCCAGAAGGGCGCACGTGGGCAACTTCGCCGTTGGCAAAGTAACAGCGGACGCCGTCGAGAACGTTGATGCCAACCACGGGCGCAAACCCCAGGCGGGGGGGAAAGACCTCTTCTAACAGCCTCTTCCTGGCCAGCCATCGCCCAGCCTGCGTGCTTGGCGCAGGCAAACAAGCAAGTTCTTTGCCGCCTGTGCCTGACAAGACCACCTCCTCGTTTCCAAAGCGTACCTCCTCGACTTCGGCGGCTTCCGCGGTAAAATACGCCACTATCTTCTGACTCAATTCCTGGGGGAAGGCATCGATCAGGTCGGACCGCCCGAAAATTTGGGGAAATTCTTGTAAAAGCCCAGTCAAGCTCGTTCCGCGCCGCCTGGCGGCGGTCAAGGCGCACAGGATAGGCAAAGCGGCGTCTCGAGTAGGAAGCGCCTTGAGCGGCCTTCCATTTAGAAGAACATCCGATCCCAGCAAAAAACCGCCGTTGGCTTCCCAGGCGACTACGCTTTGCTTTCCTTCAGTCAACCACAGGCGCATCGCCTCGATGACATAAGGCGAACCGATTCTGGTGCGGCGCAAAGATATTCCCCGAGGACCCAAAAAATCCTCAAGTGCAGGACTAGCGCTGATTGGGACAGCAGCGGCATCCGCATCGAGGAATTGGGCCACTACGGCCCCCAGCAGATCGCCCGGGAAAACCACCAGTTTTTCCCCTTCGACGCCGATCACCAGCGGCCGGTCGCTGTCGCCGTCGGTGGTCACCACCGCGTCTATCGGACCATCCTGCCGCTTTACCCAGTCGCCAAGCAGCTCAAGGTGGGCATCCGAAATCGCTTCGGTGTCCAGGGGAATAAACTCCCCACAGCGCCCAACGCAAATCACGTCGGCACCGGCATCCATCAGGATCTTTGGCAATAAGTCCCTGCCTGCCGCACTGTACTCGAAAAACAACACCCGCAAACCTTTGAGAGAATCCGCCGCAAACGCTGCCCGATAGCGATCGCGGTAGCTTTCCGCCAACTTAAGGTTAACCTTCGGCAGCCTAAGGCGAAACTGAGGTTTTAGGCTGCCGTCGGGAGCAAACTTCGATTCCTCAGCCGAGCGGGAATATTCCTGCGCGCGGAAAAGCTCCACCGCGGCAGTGATCCCAGCTTCGTCGCTTTTGAGCACCTCTCCGTCGCAGCGGTTGGCCTTCTGGCCGTTGCGGTCGGCAGGGATGTGGCTACCGGTCACCACGAAGCTGGCTACCCCTCGTTCCAGGGCGTAATACGTCAACGCGGGGGTGGGAAGACAGCCACCGTAATCCACTTTGTAGCCGGCATCCACGATCGCCCGGGCGGTGGCCTCAAGCAACCTCGGCGTGGACGGCCGAAGGTCACCAGCCAGGGGGATGGCTACTTCGCTGGGTTTTAGGTCTCGAACAAGCTTGCCGATCTGCTCGAGATAAACCAAAGTCCCACGGGTCAAACAATACACTTCCAGATCGGTCAACTCTTCCACCCGGGCGCGCACGCCGCTGGTCCCGAACTTGAGCGGCCTAGGTGGATACGTTAAAACCTCCATCAGGCTCGGTCCCGTACTCACCCGTCCGCTCCTACGATCTCAACTTTAGCGATGCGGCGCTTTCCAGCCTGAAGGACATGGACTTCGCCGGCCGCAATCACCCGGCCAGGGTCAGAAACCCGCTCGCCGTCGATCCGCACCGCACCCTGCCGGATCAGACGGATCGCCTCGGAGGTACTGGCGGCTAATCCTATCTCCTTGAGAAGGTGGGCGATCCCCAAACCTGGGCCAGAAGGTGCCTTAAGCTGGATAGTCGCAAGACCTTGCGGCACTTCACGGCGCTTAAACCGCGCCTCGAAGCTTTCCAGGGCTTGGTGAGCCGCGGCCTGGCCGTGGAATCTGCCGACGATCTCCAAGGCCAGCTCGACTTTGGCCTCACGCGGGTTTTTGCCCTCGGCGCAGGCGCGTTTTAGGCTGGCGATCTCCGCTACCGGGCGCAGGCTCAACAAATCGAAATAACGCCACATCAGTTCGTCGGAGATGGACATCAGTTTGCCGAACATCTCCTCCGGCGGCTCGCTGATACCGATGTAATTGCCTAGGGACTTGGACATCTTCTGCATTCCGTCTAGCCCTTCCAGGATTGGCAGCGTGATCACTACCTGCGGTTTTTGCCCGTAGATCTCCTGTAGATGGCGACCGACCAGAAGGTTGAACTTCTGGTCGGTTCCGCCCAGCTCCACGTCGGCTTTGATGGCAACTGAGTCGTATCCTTGGAGCAAGGGATACAAAAACTCGTGGATGGCAATCGGCTGGCCGCTTCTGTAGCGCTTGCCGAAGTCGTCGCGCTCTAGCATTCGGGCCACGGTATATTTACCTGCAAGCTGGATCAGGTCGGCGGCCGAAAGCTCGCCCAGCCAACTGGAGTTGAACATCACTAAGGTGCGCTCGGGATTTAAAATTTTATAGATTTGCTCTTCATAGGTGCGCGCGTTTTCGATCACCTGGTCACGGCTTAGGGGCGGGCGCGTTTGGCTCTTGCCAGTGGGATCGCCAATCATGGCGGTGAAATCGCCGATCAAGAAAATCGCCTCGTGGCCTAAGTCCTGAAACTGCTTGAGCTTGTTGAGCAGGACCGCATGCCCCAGGTGCAAGTCTGGGGCGGTTGGGTCAAAACCAGCCTTGATCCTGAGCGGGCGACGTTCCTTAAGCCGCGCCAAAAGCTCTGCTTCTAGCAGAATTTCCTCGGTGCCGTGTTTCAGCTCGGCCAGAAGCGCTTCCAGTTCGTGCATGACAGCTCTCTTTTACAAATCTATCTGGATAAGGTTACACGCCTTCCGTTAAACTTAGCAAATTTAGCTCGTTTGCTTCATCCATGGGTGAGTACTTCATCGGTCTGATGGCCGGCACCAGCCTGGACGGGGTCGATGCGGTGCTTGCGGAAATCTCCGCTCAAGATTTTTCCCTGTGTGCCCATCTTTATACTCCGTTTACCGACGAACTTCATCAGAAGCTGCGTCGGCACTGCTTCGCCGCACAGGTCCCCTTAATGGTGCTCGGCCAATTGGACGCCGAACTGGGCGAGCTGTTCGGGAGATGCGCCCTGGCTTTGCTCGATAAAGCCGGAGTCTCCCCCCAGCGGGTGCGCGCCATCGGCAGCCACGGTCAAACTTTCCACCACAACCCCCAAGCGCTTTACCCTTATACCCTGCAGATCGGCGATCCCAACCGCATCGCCGAAATCACTGGCATTACGGTCGTGGCCGATTTTCGCCGTCGCGATCTCGCTGCAGGCGGCCAAGGCGCTCCCTTGGTGCCTGGCTTTCACCGCGCGGTGTTCTATTCTCCTAAAGAAAACCGTGCCGTATTAAACCTAGGCGGGATTGCCAATCTTACCCTGCTGCCTAAAGACCCGACGCAGCCCGTCATTGGTTTCGACGTAGGTCCCGGCAACACCTTGCTCGACTATTGGATCGCCCGTCACCTTGGCCAACCCTGGGACAGCGAGGGACAATGGGCCAGGCAAGGCCAGGTTGTGCCAAAACTGCTCAAAGCCTTGCTTGCTGACCCGTACTTCAGCCGGCCTGCCCCCAAAAGCACAGGTCCTGAGTACTTTTCCTCGGCTTGGTTAGAAACCCGGCTTCAATCCTTTGATGGGATCAAGCCTCAAGATGTCCAAGCGACCCTCGCCCATCTGACCGCAGCCAGCGTGGCTTTAAGCTTCAAAAACCCCAAATCCGATCGGCTGCTAGTATGCGGCGGAGGCGCGCACAACCTACATCTTTTGGAACTCTTGGAAGATTACTGCGGCTGCCCGGTGGAGACCACCTCCGCCTATGGAATTGGCCCAGACTGGGTAGAGGCGGCCGCGTTCGCCTGGCTGGCTTGGCGGACATTAGCAGGACTTCCAGGCAACCTACCCGCCGTCACCGGCGCCCGCCGCGAGGTGATCTTGGGCGGCATCTATCCGGCCTGCTAGACTGAAAACGACGAGCCGCAGCCGCAGGTGGTCTGGGCATTGGGGTTGCGGATCACGAATCGGGCGCCGGAAATATCCTCCTTGTAGTCGATCTCGGCCCCTTTGAGATATTGGAGGCTCATCGAGTCTACCAACACCGTCACGCCGTGCTTCTCGATCACCGTGTCGTCCTCGGCAGCTTGATCGTCGAAGGTAAAACCGTATTGAAACCCGCTGCATCCGCCGCCGGTGATATACACCCTGAGTTTGAGCTTAGGGTTGTTTTCTTCCGCTAACAGCTCCGCCACCTTGATGGCGGCACTATCGGTAAAGACGATGGGAGTTTCTCCTGCTGACATGGCATCCCTTGTTAAAGTCTTTGGCAAAGCATTATCCCTTTATCCGAGCATTTAGGTCAAGAATAGTGCCCTCCGCCTCAAGGCAGCCGGATGCCTGCCTCTGCCAGCACTTTCTCTAGCGCTTGCGCCCAGCCTCGGTTGGCAGCTGGATTTAGGGGGCTAGGATGGGGAATAGTGCCGGAAACGATGTCCATTCCGGATAGCGCCTCCCCTACCCGGCGCGCGGCAAATCCCCCTACGCCGAAAACGTATTTAGGATTTAGGTATTCTACGGCCCGTCTGAGCGCAACGTCGCAAGCACTCAGCAATGGACGTCTGTCGCCAGCTGGCAGGCGATCCGGGGTCAAGTTGTCTCCAGCCTCGGTAAAAAACGCCAGCGGGCAATAATTGAGCACAAAAAAGCGAGCGAAGAAGCGCTGTGGCGTACCGTAAGTCTGCTTAGCCCAACCCCACAGCCGCATGCCGCTCACTTCCCGGCGCCGGCAAGCAAATCCCAAAACCGGCCGGGAGGGATGTTCCCTAGCGGGTCGTCCTACCTGAGCCAAGATGCCAAGCCAGTCGCGCACCATCACCACATCCCCGAACGGCACCCCAGTCTGGACCATGCCCCAGGGGCCGGGATTTATCCCCACTAGCAAGATTTCTTTAGGCGCCTGGCCATAGCGCTCCAGATACGTGCGATGAGGTTGCCATGCATATTCTAACGGATTGTAGACAAAGGCCGCCGGCGGCCCGAAGCTCAGCCTGCCTACCGCTGACGCAAGTTCACTGGCGACGGCAATTAAATCCATCGATCGATTTTATCAAGCAAAGACCAGCGCTACTAGGGCTGGCCTTTTGGGGGCAGGTTTTAACCTGCCTCTACCCTAAGCCGAGGGAGCGCAAGTTGCTCGCCTTCATCTTTAGGCGATGGTATTTTCACAGACCAACGAGGCAATTGGTACGCTTATGGAACAACGCATTGACATCCCTGGAGACTGGCGGCGTGCTGCCAGTTTGATCTTAGAACGGGGTTTATGCAAGATTTTAGTCCTAGGCGCTTCCGACCGGGGGAAAAGCACCTTCTGCAGCTACTTGGCCTGGCACCTGTTGCGAGCGGGTTTGCAGCCGGCGCTCATCGACGCCGACGTGGGTCAGAAGGATCTCGGTCCTCCAGCTACGATCACTTTGGGATACCCGCGCTTGAATCAGGCGTTGCAAGATCTAAGACCGGCCGCTTTGTATTTCGTAGGGGCGGTCTCCCCTCTCGCTCATCTTTTGCCTATGGTCGTCGGCACGCGACAGCTTTTGGAGCAAGTCGATGCTCCTTTCGTCATCATCAATACCAGCGGGCTAATCACCGGCGTAGGCGAGGTGCTAAAGAGCTACAAGATCGACAGCGTGCGCCCCGACGTCTTAGTCGCCCTCGCCAAGGATCAAGAATTAAACCCTATCTTAGCGGCTCACCGCCATTTTCGTATCCTGCGCCTTGCCCCCTCTCCCAAAGCGCAAAGCAAACCCATGGAAGTGCGCCGCCAGCGGCGGCTTGAGGCGTTTCGGCGCTATTTCTCCCGGGCGCAGGAATACTCCTTGGCTTTGGACGAGCTCATCTTCCAGCGCCTTCCGGTCCAAGGCTTTGAGAACCTCGCTCAGCTTCTGACCCCTAATCGGCTTTGCGCCCTGGCCGACGAGCGGCAAACCGTCTTGGGTCTTGCTTTGGTGCGAAGCTGCGACCTAAAGCGGCGCAGCTTGAGCGTGTGGAGCCCAGTCACCGGCAAAAAAGTTAGGATCGTACAGCTCGGCGATATTCACCTCGAGCTCAAAGGGCCTGAGCGCTAAGCCCTCGCCGGTTTCCTTGGGGTTTTGAAAAAAACCCTCCCTCGGCGAGATCCTAAAACTTACGCTTTAGGCCGCCGGGTTTATCTACTTGCTACAGCGTTGACAAAAAAATATAATCATTTTCATTCATGTTCTGTAGTTTGCTGTGGCTTTAGCTCATCCCTTAAGCTTTGCCTTGCCTGGCCAACGCGTTCGCATCGCAAGCGTAATAGAAAAACCGCTTAGGCTGCGCTTGTTGAGCTTGGGATTGGCCCCCGGCACCACCCTGACGATACTCAGAAACGGGGCCTCGGCCGTGGTAGTGGGCAAGAACGACGACCGCTTAGCCATCGGCCGGTCTCTGGCAGAACGCATCCTGGTCCAGCCTGAAATCCCATGAACAGCTACACCGTCGCCCTGATCGGCAATCCCAACTCCGGCAAGACTTCTTTGTTCAACGCGCTCACCGGAGCGCGCCAGCGCACCGGCAATTGGCCCGGGGTAACCGTAGAACGCAAGGAAGGGTGGTTCCGCTACGGCGACGATAAATTCTCCCTAGTCGACTTACCCGGCACCTATTCTTTAGACTTTGGCGAGACCTCCGCCGACGAACGCATCGCCCAGGAGTTCATCCTTTCCGGGACAGCCCAGGCCATCGTCAACATCGTCGATGCGACCCATCTGGAACGAGCGCTTTACCTGAGCTTGCAACTGATCGAAACCGACGTCCCCATATGCCTGGCCCTGAACATGATGGATCTGGCCAAGCGCCGCGGCCTGGTTTTGGATCTTGCGGCTTTAAGCGAAGCGCTCGGGGTTTCGGTGGTGCCTGTGGTGGCGCATCGGGGCGAGGGGGTAGAGACCCTCAAAGCGGCTTTGGCCGCCCAGATACACCGTCCTTCCCGTGCCGGTCAGGTAACTTATCCACCGATCCTAGAACAAGCCATCTCCGATCTTTTCCCGGCGCTCGCTGAAGCGGTCCCCGATTGGCCGCCGCGCTGGCTTGCCCTACACCTTCTCTGCGGTCATCCGCCTCCCTATCCTCTCCCTTTGGAACTTACCTCACAAATCAACCGCCTGCGCGAAACTCTTCTCCTGGCCCTAGGGGAAGACTTGGACCTGGTCATCGCCGACTGCCGTTATCGCCACGCCCACACCATCGCCCGCAAAGTCATCGGACGGCAGCAGGAAAACCGCCTCTTTCCCTCCGACCGCATCGACGCCATCGTTCTGAGCCGTTGGCTAGGGGTTCCGATATTCTTGCTGGCGATGTATCTGATGTTCACCTTCACCATCAATCTCGGCGGCGCTTTCGTCGACTTCTTCGACCTGACTGCCCAGGCCATCCTGGTAGACGGTTTCAGAGCGCTGTTGAGCCGCTTAGGTGCTCCCGAATGGCTACAGGTATTGCTAGCCAACGGGGCGGGTGGGGGGCTGCAAGTGGTTGCGACTTTCATCCCAATCATCGGCTTCCTCTATCTGTTTTTGAGTTTCTTGGAAGACTCGGGCTACATGGCGCGGGCAGCCCTGGTAATGGACCGGCTGATGCAGCGCCTAGGGCTGCCTGGCAAAGCGTTTATCCCGCTGATCGTGGGCTTTGGCTGCAACGTACCGGCGATCATGGCAGCCCGGACCTTGGAACGCGAACGCGAGCGCATTCTCACCGCGATGATGGCGCCGTTCATGTCCTGTGGCGCGAGGTTAGCGGTCTATGCGCTGTTTGCTGCGGCTTTCTTCCCCAAAAACGGTCAAAACGTGGTGTTTGTCCTCTATTTGGTAGGAATTTCAGCCGCGATGTTGACTGCCTTTGTTCTCAAAACCACCTTGCTTGCGGGGGAGCCGCAATCTCTGCTGCTGGAGCTTCCCGCTTATCAATGGCCGAACTGGCGCAATCTGCTCCTGAATACCTGGCTGCGCCTTCGCGGTTTCGTCACCGACGCTGGCAAATACATCGTGGTGATGGTCATGGTGGTCAACGTCCTAAACGCCTGGAGCCTAGAGGGGCGGTTTGGACCCAAGGTGGCACCGGAATCCTCCATGCTCTCTGCGGTCGCCAAGGCCATCACCCCGGCGTTTGCCCCCTTGGGCGTCCGCGAAGACAACTGGCCTGCCGTCGTCGGCATCTTGAGCGGCGTGTTGGCTAAAGAAGTGGTGGTTGGCACCTTAGACGCTCTGTACTCGCGCCTGGATCAAGCAGACGCTGAAACCAAAGACCTAGATTTTGATCTTTTGGCTGCCCTCTCCGAGGCAGCTTCCACGGTGCCGAAAAACCTAAGCGAGGCTTTAAACACCCTCACCGATCCACTCGGCCTTGGGGTGCTGGAAGCCGCCTCCGACCCCAATCAGGCCGCCACGGAATTAGAAACCCACACCACTACCTTCGGTGCTATGGCCAGGCGCTTTGACGGACCAACGGGGGCCTTTGCCTATCTGCTGTTCGTCCTGCTTTACTCCCCTTGCGTCGCCGCCACTGCCACCATCCGCCGCGAGATCGGCTGGCGTTGGATGCTGTTTGCCATCACCTGGACGACCAGCTTGGCCTATGCCGCTGCCACCTTGTATTACCAAGCCGCCACCTTTGCCCAGCACCCGCAGCAAGCCCAAGCTTATCTTGCTGCGATCGCAGCGGCATTCTTGCTCGCTTACGCCGGCCTCAAGCTGGGGAGCCGCACATTGGCCCAGACCGAAAGTACCTCAGGCTCCGGAGCCGGTCCTGGTCTGTTTCGCCGAAGCTGCTGCAAATGATCCTAGAGCTTCGCGACCTGCTCCGCCATAGCGGCCAGCTCCCGCTCAAGGAGCTGGCCGCCAAGCTCAATCTCCCCCCCGAGCTTGTCCGCGCCATGCTCGATCGCCTAATCCAAAAAGGCCAGGTCGAGCGCTTACCCTTAAGCACCTTGTGCGGCGGGGGCTGTAGGAATTGCCCGCCGGAGACAGTGGAAATCTACCGCTGGGTCGACCATACTTGAACTATTTTCACCATCCTGTTTGACTGTTGCCCGCGTGCCGCAGGAAGTACCTATAGGAAATACCTGTCCTCGAGCCGCATCTTCCCAGCGCTTGCCGTGGTTAGTGACCCTGCTGGTTATCCTGGCGGTGATCGCTACCGAACAGCTAGGCGAACGTTTTCTCTCCCAGCACGCCAAGCTCTACGAACGGAGCGAGGTACTCAGCCGCGTAGCGGCGATCCGCTCCCGTCTGGAGGGCATCATTTACGCCACCTTCTATCGGGTACGCGGGCTGGCGGCGGTGATCGCGCTGCATCCCGACCTCGACCAGGAGACTTTCGTCCGCGTTGCCCGCCAGCTAGTAGACGACAACATCTTGCGCAACGTCGCTGCCGCGCCCGATCTGGTCATCCGCCTGATCTATCCTCTCGCCGGCAATGAAGCTGCCCTTGGCCTTGACTATCGCCAAGTTCCCAGCCAGCGCAAAGCCGCTTTGCGCGCCCGTGATACTGGTCAGCCAGTGATCGCAGGTCCCCTGCCTTTAGTGCAAGGAGGCATCGGGGTCTTAGTACGTGAACCGGTGTTCGTCGAGACATCAAGCGGCACAAAGCGTTTCTGGGGGTTGATCTCGGCGGTGATAAACGCCGATACCCTATACCAACTCGCCGGATTGTATGAGCCTGAACTGGGACTGCAGATTGCGCTGCGCGGCATCGACGGTAGCGGCGCTCAAGGGCCGGTGTTCTACGGCGATCCCAAGCTGTTTGATGCAGATCCGGTGACTTCGGACGTTTCCCTTCCCGGCGGTTCCTGGCAGCTGGCTGCCATCCCACTCGGTGGCTGGAAGGCAGAGACCACCGTTCTTACCCTGCTTCGCCTCTTTGGATTGGTGATCGGGGGGATAAGCGTTGTCATAGCATGGACAATGGTACGCCATGCCCAAAGCAAAAAAGTGGCCGATTACCTAAGATCCGTACGGATAACCGTGCTAGAAGGATTGCTCGCCAATTGGCCGCTTACGCAATTGCTGACCCACATCGCTAAAAGTTTGGAGAAGCTCCACCCGAAAATGCGGGTTTCTATCCTCCAGCTCAAGAATGGGCGGCTTTACACGGCGGCTGCCCCGAGTTTGCCGGATTGCTATAACGCTGTCGTAGATGGACTGGAAGCCAGAGAAGGCTTAGGCTCTTGCGGTACCGCGGCAGCTACCGGCCAGACAGTGATCGTCGAAGACGTCTATCACCACCCTTACTGGGCTCCTTACCTGGACATCGTTTCCAAGGTAGGCTTTCGTGCCTGCTGGTCAGTGCCGTTTAAAAATTCACGCGGAGAAGTGCTGGGCACCTTTGCAATCTACTACGACCACATACGCTCCCCCAGTCAGGAGGAGCAAGCGCTGATTGAAGAATTCGCCCATCTGACCAAGCTAGCGATGGAACGGGCAGCCATCGCATCCTATCTCCACCAGGCCGCGACGGTGTATGACTTCGCCAGCGAAGGCATCATGATCACCGATCTTAAGGCGCGCATCGTCGCTGTCAACCGCGCTTTCTGTCAGATCAGCGGCTATAGCGAGTCCGAGGTGTTAGGTAAAAACCCGCGCCTGCTCAGTTCAGGCCATCAAGACCG
>JBKBMR010000005.1:0-2183 GCA_046295755.1 Methylohalobius sp. | reverse complement strand
AATGTTTTACCGGGAAATGTGGCGCTGCCTTTTGGAAACCGGTCACTGGCAAGGAGAAATCTGGAACCGGCGCAAAACCGGTGAGGTCTATCCGCAGCTTTTAACCATTAGCACGGTGCGCGACGCCGCCGGCCAACCCACCCACTACGTCGCCCTAATGAACGACCTGAGCCAGCTCAAGCAATCTCAAGAGCGCTTGAATTATTTAACCTATTACGACCTGCTCACCGGCCTTCCCAACCGCACGTTGCTCCAACTGAGTCTCATCCAGGCGCTGGAACGCGCCCAGCGCCACAGTCACCGGCTCGCAGTGCTGGTTCTGGATCTAGATCGCTTCAACCTTATCAACGACAGCTTAGGTCACGCCGCCGGCGACGAGTTGTTGGCCGCGCTGGTGGCGCGCCTCAAGCGACGGCTGCGCGGCGAAGACCTGTTGGGTCGCCTGGCAGGCGATGAATTTTTGTTGATGGTGGAAAATCTTCCCCATCCGGAAGCCGCTGCCCGCATCGCTGCACAGCTACTTACGGCGTTGCTGTCGCCGTTCGTGGTGGCCGGACAAGCGATATACCTCGGCGCCAGCCTCGGCATCAGCCTGTACCCAGACGATTCTGCCGGCGCCGCCGAACTCATCCAACACGCTGAGGCCGCGATGCGCCGAGCCAAACAAGAGGCTCGCGGCAGCTATTGCTTCTATACTCCGGAGCTTTCCGCCCAAGCGCAGCGGCGCTTAACACTCGAGGCCCGCCTGCGTCAAGCGCTGGACAATGGCGATTTAATCCTCCACTATCAGCCGCTGATCGAATTGCCTAGCGCTCGCATCATCGGGTGCGAAGCCTTGGTGCGCTGGCAAGACCCGCAGCAAGGCCTGATCCCACCGGATCAATTCATTCCTCTGGCAGAAGAAAGCGGGTTGATCCTACCTTTGGAAAACTGGGTGCTAACCACTGCCTGTCTTACCATGCGCGCCTGGATCGAGGCGAATCTTGAGCTTAAGGTGATAGCCGTCAATCTCTCCGCCCGGCAGTTTTACCGATCCGATTTGCCAGAAACCATCGCTAGAATCTTAGATCAGACTGGCTTGCCACCGGCCTGCCTGAAGCTGGAGATCACCGAAAGCATGGTAATGAGCCGAGGAGAAGAAGCAATCGCCCGCCTGCACGCCCTCAAAGCGCTCGGCATCAGCCTAGCGCTGGATGACTTTGGCACTGGCTATTCTTCCCTAGCCTACCTGAGGCACTTTCCGCTGGACGAGGTCAAAATTGACCGAAGCTTCGTAGCCGACCTTCCTCACCACGGCAACGCGATCAAGCTTGTCGGGGCCATCATTCAGATGGCGCGAGCCTTAGGTCTGAAAGTAGTCGCAGAAGGAGTAGAGACTGCCGTACAGCACGAACTCCTGCTTCAGCAAGGTTGCCACGCCGCTCAAGGTTACTTTTACAGCCGGCCGTTGCCAGAAGGCGAGTTTTGCCGTCTCCTGCGCCACCAGCGTCAGGCGATCTGATTTTTAACCCCTATCCCAGCAACTCCACCCAGTGTACGACCGGTCTGGTAGCTACCGGCTTGAGATAGAGCAGGCAACCGATGTTGGCTGTGGCGATGAGATCGGGAGCACCGCTTTCCAAGGCGGCGATTTTGTTCCGGCGCAAAGCGCCGGCGAGCTTCGGTTCCAAGATCGAATACGCCCCAGCCGAACCACAACAGAGATGAGCGTCAGGCACCGCAGTCAAGATAAACGTAAGCCTTTCGAGCACCCGCTCTACGACTCCGGCCAGACGCAAACCGTGCTGCAGGGTGCAGGGGGATTGGAAAGCCACCCTCAGCGGCCGGCTTGGGCGTAGCTTATCCAAGTCAGGACAGTCGCTCAACACCTCACTCAAGTCCTTCGTCAGGGTAGAGACAGCTTCCGCCCGAGCGGCGTATTGCGGATCACCAGCGAGCAGTTTGCCGTATTCTTTCACCATCAATCCGCACCCAGAGGCGCTCGTCACGATGGCTTCTACCCCTTGCTCCAGGTACGGCCACCAGGCATCGATGTTGCGCCTGGCAAACGCCAGGCCTTCAGCCTGGGCACCTAAGTGATAACTCAGCGCCCCGCAGCAGCCGGCCTGGGGCGCCCGAAGCAGGGAAATTCCTAAGCGATCTAAAACTTGGGCAGCGGCGGCGTTGATCCTGGGCGCCAAGAC
>JBKBMR010000004.1:3659-35408 GCA_046295755.1 Methylohalobius sp. | reverse complement strand
ATACCGACTGCACTGGCGCACTGATTGCCAGCGGGACGCCGCCCCGATCTAACAACTGGCCGCGGTGGGCAGGCAAGGTCACTACCCGGATTTGCTGCCTGTCTGCCCGACGCTGATAGAAATCCCGCTGCCATACCTGGACATAGAAAGCTCGCGCCATCACTCCTACCAGCCCTAGACCGAACCCAGTCAGGACCAGCATCCGCCGCCAAGGAGCTAGGTAAATTTGAGCAGTGCCAAACTCTGCCATTCTTTAACGGACCTACTGGGACAACGGCATATAAGCGATCTCGTCTGTCTTTGGAATCACCATCTGCAACCGGGTCCGAGCTAGGTGTTCGATTCGCGCCGGATCAGCAAAGGCGTGCTCCTCGAGCAACAATTGTTCCCATTCCACTTCGAACGCGTTCAGCTGCTCCTGGAGACGCTGAATCTCGTTGAACAACAGGCGACTGCGATATTTGCCATGCACCACCATCACCGCCGAAGCGGCCACCAGAATCGCCAGTCCGGCATATACCCATCCCGATTTGCTCAACATCGTCGCTCAGCAACCCTAAGGACCGCGCTGCGCGCGCGGGGATTTAAGGCAAGCTCCAAGGCACCTGGCCGCTTCTTGCCCAACGCCTTCAAGCGCGAAGGGCTCGGCGGTAGAGGCCATCCCTTGGGCAAAGGCGCACCCTGGGACTGGTTGCGAATGAAGCGTTTGACGATCCGGTCCTCCAGAGAGTGAAACGCAATGGTCACCAGCCGCCCGCCCGGCGCTAAAATCTCCACGGCCTGCTTTAAGGCTGCCTCGAGACAATCGAGCTCGCGATTAATATGAATGCGCAACGCCTGGAAAGTGCGCGTGGCCGGGTGCTTGTGCCGCTCGAAGTATGGGACGCTGCGTTCGATCAATTGCGCCAGCTGGCGGGTGCGGGTCAGCGGCTCCGTTACGCGGGCTTTGACGATCGCCCGTGCGATCCGGCGGGCAAAGCGCTCTTCCCCATAGCGCCACAAAACATCGGCGATTTCCTGCTCGCTGGCATGCGCTAGCCAATCCGCCGCGCTGATTCCTGTGCTCGGATCCATGCGCATGTCCAACGGGCCGTCGTGGCGAAAAGCAAACCCCCGCTGCGGGTTGTCCAATTGCGGGGAGGAAACCCCAAGGTCTAGAAGCACGCCGTCGACCTTGCCCCTATACCCCATGGCCTCGATGATTTCCCCCAGTCTGCTGAAATCTGCATGGATCAACGCAAATCGCTCATCTTGGGCCAGCCTTTCGGCTTGAGGCGATGCGATTGCCTCCGGATCCTTGTCTAAAGCGATCAGACGGCCAGAAGGTCCCAAGCGGTCGAGAATGGCACGGCTATGCCCCCCGCGCCCGAAAGTACAATCTACGTACCTACCATCCTCGCGAATGGCCAAGCCCGCCAAGGCTTCCTCCAGCATGACAGGCTGATGAACCACAGCATCCATCGTCAAATCTGCAAGGAACTCAAGTCCAAGGAATCCTGAAGATCCGCCATGCTCGTCTCTTCCACCCATACGTTGCGGCGGATGTCCCAGGTTTCTGCGTCCCAAATTTCGAATTTGCTGCCCAATCCAACCAACACCACGGTTTTATCCAAATTGGCGTATTTACGCAGGGGCGCGATCAACAAAACCCGCCCTTGCCCATCCATCTGACACTCGCTGGCATGGCCGATCAAAAGCCGCTGCAAGCGGCGGACTTGTTGGTTGATGGATGACAGGGAAAGCAGTTGCTGCTCTAAAGTCTCCCATTGGGATAAGCCATATAGCCAAAGACAACGATTGTCGATCGCAATGGTAATCACCACTTGGCCGCCGTGCTCACGCTGCAAAACCTCTCGATATTTGGTAGGGATCGCCAAACGCCCTTTGTCATCCACGACAAGCGCGTGAATACCACGAAACACCCCATACCCCCACAGAATCCCACAATTTTCCACTAATTTGAGGCACTATAAGAAGCCTAAAAAGCTTCGTCAAGCGTGCCTTTTAGACAACAAAAGTTGCTCTAAAGCTACTTTTCCAATGCTTTTTAACTTTGAGTTAAGCAGCGTTCGCCGCGGTAGGCAGCTACTAAGATGAAGAAAGCAGCCAAATCATAGGCCGCGTGTACGACGATAGGCACCAAAAGATTTCGTTCGCCTCCGGCATCTAGAATCCAACCCAGATATAAGCCGGTTAAAGCCGCCAGCACGGTATACAACGGAGTCACCGAATGGGCCAGGCCGAATAAAAGATTGCTGACCAGCAACGCCGGAAACCTGCCCCACATCTCTTCCATCCAGGGTTGGAGGACGCCGCGGAATAAGATCTCCTCGCCTATTCCTGCCAGGATGGCCACATAGGCCAGTTCATACCAGCGGCAGGAAGACAACAAAGCTCCTAAAGTATCGATCAACAAGCGTTTGATTTTCTGGAGTTCGGGCATGGGCAAACGATAAAAAATGCCGAAAAAGATCAGCAGCAAAAGGGTTCCAAGCAAACCCAGGGCAAGCGCATCGGCGCGCAGGCTGAATGCGGCTAAAGGATCGATTTCAAGCCACCAGCCCAACAAGTAGGCAACTACTATCAGCCCTCCCTCGAAGCTGGTAGCGAGTAGTAAAAATTGGGTTTTGCTCATTTTATTCCCGCGAAAAAGAGGAAAAACTTATCACAACTTTTTTACCGCTGCTTATGGCTTAATAAGTTGACGGTCTTATGCAATCACTGCCGTGGTAAAATTATTTTTTATTTATAAATCAGACCGATGTTGAGCCAGCAACGCAAAGCAATTGCCTTAATCTCCGGCGGCCTCGACTCCATGCTCGCCGCCAAGGTAATCCAAGATCAGGGCATCTATGTGGAAGGAATCAATTTCTTCACCGGATTTTGCGTGGAAGGCCACACCCGCGCCATCCGCCAGCGCGACCAAAAAAGACCCAAGCGCAACAACGCCTTGTGGGTAGCCGAACAGCTTAAAATCAAGCTCCACATCGTGGATGTCATCGAGGAGTACAAAGACATCGTCATCAATCCCAAATACGGCTATGGAGCCAATCTCAATCCTTGTCTGGATTGCAAAATTTTCATGATAGCCAAAGCGAAGCAATGGATGGTCGAACAAGGTTTCGATTTTATCATCACCGGCGAGGTCATAGGCCAACGTCCTAAATCCCAACGCAAGGACACCATGCCTTTGGTCGCTCGCGAATCGGGCGCCGACGACCTCCTCTTAAGGCCGCTGTGCGCCAAACATTTACCGCCCACCAAGCCGGAACGGGAAGGCTGGGTGGACCGCAGCAAGCTCTATGACTTCCACGGGCGCAACCGCAAACCTCAGATGGCACTGGCAAAAGCGTTTGGTCTGACCGACTACGCCCAACCGGCCGGGGGCTGCTGTTTTTTGACCGACGCCAACTATTCCCGCAAGCTCGCCGACCTGTGGCAGGCCCGAGGCAGCAAACGCTATGAATTAGACGACATCATGCTCCTCAAAGTCGGCCGCCACATTCGTCCCCGACCTGAATTCAAACTGATCGTCGCGCGCGAAGAAGGCGAGAGCCGTTTCTTGAACGGCTACAAAAATCGTTTTTGGCATCTCTATCCGGTCAGTCATCCAGGACCCTTGGCGCTGGTGGACGGCTGCCCTTCCGATGAGGATCTGATGCTAGCCGCGCGCATCGTCGCCCGTTACAGCCAAGGCCGTAATGCCGATCAAGTGGAAGTAAAAGCAGTCACCCCGCATGACCAACGCATCTTCCGCGTTACCCCTTTTCTGCCCCACGAGATTCCGACAGAGTGGCTGCTGTGAGCCGAAATATCATCGATGCCCGAGGACTCCTGTGCCCGCTGCCAGTAATCCGGCTTCAGGACGCCGCTAAAAGTTTAACTCCTGGCACCGAGATAGAACTGATCGGCACTGACCCTGGCATTCTCCAGGACGTTCCCGCCTGGTGTCGGATCAACGGCCACCGCGTCTTGAGCGCCTGGCAGCAAAACGATCAATACCACATCCTGCTTGCGCTTGAATGAGCACGCTCCCTCTTCGTACCGAACGGCTCTCGGCCAAGCTGCACGTCACCCTGGCTGGTGCAGCAGTCAACCTGCTGCTGGCAGCAGGCAAGGTAGCAGGCGGGATCTACGGTCGGTCCGAGGCCCTGATCGTGGATGGCGTCCACTCTTTTTCCGACCTAGCTACCGACGTCCTAGTCTTTATAGCTCTCCGCGTCGCCGGCCACGGCGCCGATGAGGCCCATCCATACGGTCACGGCCGATTCGAGACCGCCGCTGCGGTCCTGTTGGGACTTATCCTTACCGCCTTGGCCGGGGGGGCTATTTGGGACGCCGCTCAACGCCTGCAAGAAGGAGCCACCTTATGGCAGCCGAGCCGCTGGACGCTTAGCGTTGCCGTCGCCTCTATCCTGATCAAGGAAGGGCTGTACCGCTACACCCTCCAGATCGCTCAACGCACCCGCTCGCGCCTTTTGCGCGCCAACGCCTGGCACCATCGCTCCGACGCGGTCTCTTCGATCGTCGTCCTGATCGGCATCGCTGGAGCTTTGTATGGCTATCGCTTTGCCGACGCAGTGGCCGCCATCGTCGTGGGTCTGATGATTGCCAAGATCGGTCTGGAACTCATCCTAGAAAGCGGCCGGGAGCTGGTCGACACGGCCTTGCCCGCGGCCCGGGTACGCCAGATCGCCCAAACCATCCTGAGTACCGAAGGCGTCCAATCCCTCCACGCTCTGCGCACCCGTCAGATGGCCGGCGAGGCTTTGCTGGACGTGCACATCGAAGTCCCACCGGAGATTTCCGTCTCCGAAGGCCACGCCATCGCCGACAAGGTACGCGACCGCCTCCTGGAAAAGTTCGAGGAGGTCAGCGACGTCACCGTCCACATCGACGCCGAGCGCGACTTAAGCCAACCTCCCTTGAGCTTGCCGCTGCGTTCCGAGGTGATCGCCAAGCTTCGTGAGGCTTGGAGCCACCTGCCATATGCGAGCCAAATCCAGCGCATCAACCTTCATTACCTGCAAGGCAAAATCCACGTGGAGGTCTACTTACCCCTTCAGGCCATAGGCGCAGAAAGCCCCGTAACCATCCTTCACCAGCTGCAAAAAGCGGCAGAAAAGCTCCCCTTTCTGGGCAGCGTGCAGCTGTACTTCACCGCGCTAAGTTCCCTCAAGCGTCAAAATACAGGGCAAACTCATACGGGTGGGGGCGCATCCTAAGTTCTTTGACCTCCCGGGTGCGTTTGTAGTCTAGCCAGGTCTCGATCACGTCTCGGGTGAAGACCTCCCCCTTAGTGAGGAACTCGTGATCCTTCTCCAAAGCATCGAGCGCCTCTTCCAGCGATCCGGGCGTGCTCGGCACCTTGGCCAGCTCTTCAGGGGGAAGGTCGTAGAGGTTCTTGTCGAGCGGATCGCCCGGATCGATCCGGTTGAGGATCCCGTCTAGGCCGGCCATCAGCATGGCGGCAAAGGCTAAGTACATGTTAGCCGAAGGATCCGGGAACCGGACCTCGATGCGCTTGGCCTTCGGGCTTGGGGAGTACATGGGGATGCGCACCGCCGCAGAGCGGTTACGGGAAGAATAAGCCAGGTTGACGGGAGCCTCGAACCCCGGCACCAGGCGCTTGTAGGAGTTCGTGGTCGGCGCTACAAAAGCGCACAGCGCAGGAGCGTGTTTTAAAATACCGCCGATATAGTACAGACAGGTGTCGCTTAAGCCTGCGTATTTATCTCCGGCAAATATTGGCTTTCCGTCCTTCCAGATGCTCTGGTGGGTGTGCATGCCAGAACCGTTATCGCCCAAGATCGGCTTAGGCATGAAAGTCGCCGTCTTGCCGTGACGCAACGCTACGTTCTTGACGATGTACTTGTAAAGCATCATCTTGTCGGCCATGCGGGTCAAGGAATCGTAACGCAGGTCGATCTCCGCTTGGCCTGCGGTGGCCACCTCGTGGTGGTGTTTTTCTACTACTATCCCGGCCCGTTCCATTTCCAAGACCATCTCGGTGCGGATGTCCTGTAAGGTATCGGTAGGAGGCACCGGGAAATAGCCTTCCTTGTGGCGTGGCTTGTGCCCCAGGTTGGGTTCGCGTTCGCTCCCCGACTCCCAGATGCCCTCGCGCGACTCGATATAGTAATAACCTTCGTGGGCGTTTTGGTCATAGCGGATCCCGTCCAGGATGAAGAACTCCGCTTCGGGTCCAAAATAGGCGACATCGCCGATACCGGTACTCTTTAAGTAATTCTCCGCCTTGATGGCGATGTAGCGCGGATCGCGCGAATACGGCTCCTGGGTGATAGGATCCTTGATGTTGCAAATCATCGACAGGGTAGGCCGCGCAGTAAAAGGATCTAGGATCGCCGTCGCTGGGTCGGGAACCACCAGCATGTCACTGGCGTGGATCGCCTGCCATCCCCGGATGCTGGAACCGTCAAACCCAAGCCCTTCTTCGAAGACTTCTTCGGTGATCTCGCTGACCGGAACGGAAAAGTGCTGCCAAGTACCCGGAAAGTCACCGAATTTCAGGTCAACGATCTCGATGTTCTTTTCTTTGATCAAGGTAATCACTTCTTGGGGGGTCATACTAAGCCTCCTTTTTATGATACGGGAGATTTAAAGCATAAATTGTGCCTTTAATTGAATTGCAAATACTTCTAATTTATAGTAAGTTTATTTGCACCATATTGGTGCAATATGCTCAAAAGTAGGGCAAAAAAATAAATTGCGTAATCGCATTTCTAGTTTAAATTAAACATTTTTGGCATCTTAAAGGGGCATCGCAACAAGGATTTTTAATGTTGGTACAATTTGTACTTTAACACTTGGACATTTCACAAGCATAAAAAGAGGATGAGCATGTCTGTTGACAAGGTATTTGAAATTATCAAAGAAAAAGAAATCGAATTTGTCGATCTGCGCTTTGCCGACACCCGCGGCAAGGAGCAGCACCTGACTATTCCAGCCCACACCGTAGACGAAGACTTTTTCGAAACTGGCAAGATGTTCGACGGTTCGTCCATCGCCGGCTGGAAGGGCATCCAAGAATCGGACATGATCCTGATGCCCGACCCAGAAACTGCTGTGGTCGATCCGTTTTTTGAAACGCCTACTTTGATTTTGCGCTGTGACATCGTCGAGCCCTCGACGATGGAAGGCTATAGCCGCTGTCCACGCTCGCTGGCCAAACGCGCTGAAGCCTACCTGAAGTCCACCGGTATCGCCGATACGGCTCTGTTCGGCCCGGAAAACGAATTTTTCATTTTCGACGACGTGCGCTGGGCTTCTGACATTCACCGCTGCTTTTATCAAATCGATTCTGAAGAAGCAAGCTGGAACACTGAAAAAGTCTATGAAAGTGGCAACATCGGCCATCGCCCCAGCATTAAAGGTGGCTATTTCCCAGTCCCCCCCGTAGACTCGCTGCAGGACATCCGCACGACCATGTGCGAAACCCTTGAGGAAATGGGCCTCAAAACCGAAGTCCATCACCACGAGGTCGCTACCGCAGGTCAGTGCGAAATCGGCGTGCGCTGCAACACCTTGACCAAAAAGGCCGACGAGGTGTTGATTTTAAAATACGTAGTCCAGAACGTCGCCCATTCCTTTGGCAAAACCGCCACCTTCATGCCCAAGCCTTTGGTGGGTGACAACGGCAATGGGATGCACGTACATCAGTCCTTGAGCAAGAACGGCGTCAACCTGTTTACCGGCGATTTGTACGGGGGGCTGTCTGAACTCGCCCTCTACTATATCGGCGGTATTCTCAAACACGCGCGCGCCCTAAACGCCTTCACCAACGCTTCCACCAACAGTTACAAGCGGCTAGTGCCGGGATTTGAAGCGCCGGTGATGTTGGCCTATTCGGCCCGCAATCGCTCCGCCTCCATCCGCGTGCCGTTCATCTCCAATCCCAAGGCGCGCCGGATCGAGGTGCGTTTCCCCGACTCTAGCGCAAACCCCTACCTTGCCTTCGCCGCGATGATGATGGCCGGCATCGACGGCATCCTCAACAAGATTCACCCGGGCGAGGCGATGGACAAGAACTTGTACGACCTGCCGCCGGAAGAGGAAAGGGAAATCCCAAAAGTCTGTTTTTCGCTCGATCAGGCCTTGGAATGCCTAGATCAGGATCGGGCTTTTTTAAAAGCTGGTGGAGTATTCAGCGACGACCTGATCGATGCCTACATCGAACTCAAAATGCAGGAAGTCACGCGCCTGAGGATGAGCACCCATCCGGTCGAGTTCGACATGTACTACAGCCTATAATAAGTCAACCAAGTCTAGCAAACGCCTCCTTTATGGAGGCGTTTTTATTTCCTCATGAACTTCGGATAAGCCTCCATCCCGCATTGGGAAACATCTACCCCCTGTTGCTCGTCTGCTTCGCTCAGGCGAATACCGACCAGCCGCTTGATCACCAGCCAAACTAAGAAGCTCGCAGTAAACACGCTTCCAAAGATCGCTACGATGCCGATCAGTTGGCCGCTAAGCTTGGCCTGCGGATTAGTCAAGCACACCGCTACAAGCCCCCAGATACCGGCTGCGCCGTGAACGGACAGGGCGCCCACTGGGTCGTCGAGGCGTAGCTTGTCGAGGCCAATCTTGGAGAACACCGCGATCACCCCGCCGATGGCACCCACACCCAGACTCTGCCAAGGTGCAGGGGTCAAGGGTTCAGCAGTGATCGCCACGAGTCCTGCCAAGACGCCGTTCAGCACTATGGCTAAGTCGGTCCTACCGAACCAAGCACGGGCGGTGAGCAGCGCTGCAATCGCCCCTGCGGCGGCAGAGGCATGAGTGTTGACGAATACTCGAGCGACCGCGTTGGCTTCGGCGATGTTGGAAATCTTCAGCTCCGCCCCTCCGGTGAAGCCGAACCATCCAAGCCATAGAATGTAAGCTCCCAGGCTAGCCAACGGCAGATTACAGCCAGGAAGCAGATAGATCTCTCCGTCGGGACCATATTTGCCCGCACGTGGCCCAAGCAATAGCACGCCGGCCAAAGCTGCACTGGCGCCGCACAAATGTACTACTCCCGCGCCGGCAAAATCGAAAAACCTAAGCGGCTCGTCTAGAAATCCGCCCCCCCATTTCCAATAACCTTGCAGAGGATAGATAAAACCGGCCATGACGAGCGCAAACAGAAGGAACGGAAACAGCTTAGTCCGTTCGGCCATCGCCCCTGAGACGATTGAGATGACAGTCACGACGAACGCCGCCTGGAAAAAGAAATCTGCCATTTTGGAATAGTACACCCCGCCGTTGCTTTGCAAGACCTCTGTTACCGCATGATCTCGACCGATCAGAAAACCGATCCCCGGCCAAACTGGATTCGACGGCGCCTCGGGATACATGAGCTGATAGCCAATCAGCAGGTACGCAAGGTAGGCTATCGCATACAGAGCTAAGTTCTGGGTCAAGACAGCGATGGTATTCTTGGCACGTATCAGCCCCACCTGGAGCATAGTAAACCCTACCCCCATCCCCATCACCAGCATCCCGCTAACGAGTAGGTAGAACGTATCCAAGGCATATTGGGTCTCTATGACGGTTTGTTCCACTCCGGTCTCCTTACGATGGCGAGAACCGAAAGTTAACTTAGCCTGCGACCATATGCAAGAATCTAAGCCTATTGATCCGAAAAGGTGGCTTTATCTCCAACAAAAAGGGCGCCTTAAGGCGCCCTTACCACCCTCACCTCGAGTAGCGATCAATTATAGGCTTTCTCGCCATGGGAACTGATATCGAGACCCTCGCGCTCCTCCTCCTCGCTGACCCTAAGCCCCAAGACCACGTCGATCGCTTTGTATAGGAGGAAGCTCAAAATGCCGGTCCAAACGATCGTAGTCAACGTCGCGATGGCTTGCTTGCCCACCTGAGCCTGCATGGAGACGCCTTCTGGATAGCCAACTCCCCCCAATTCGGAAGCCATGAACACTCCGGTTAAAATCGCACCGATCATTCCCCCTATCCCGTGGACGCCGAAAACGTCCAAGGAGTCGTCGTAACCCAAAGCAGATTTGAGGCTGGTGACCGCCCAGAAACAAACCACCCCGGCCAATGCCCCGATGACGATCGCTCCCATCGGCCCAACGAAACCACAAGCCGGAGTAATGGCTACCAATCCGGCCACCGCACCAGAGGCCGCGCCCAGCATACTGGGTTTGCCTTTGACGATCCATTCCACCAGCATCCAGCCAAGCACCGCCGCAGCGGTGGCAAATTGCGTGTTGGCCAAAACCATTCCCGCGATGCCGTCGGCAGCAAGCTCAGAACCTACGTTGAAACCGAACCAGCCCACCCACAACAGCGAAGCCCCGACCATAGTCAAGCTCAGATTGTGGGGCGGCATGGCTTCCCGCCCGTAACGCAGACGCTTGCCCACTACTAAAGCGCCTACTAGCCCGGCAATGCCAGCATTGACGTGCACCACCGTGCCGCCGGCAAAATCTTTGGCGCCAAGGTCTGCCAACCACCCTCCCCCCCACACCATGTGGGCGATGGGAACATAGCACAGGACCAGCCATCCCCCCATGAACCACAGCACGGCAGAGAACTTAATCCGTTCGGCGAACGCGCCGACGATCAGCGCCGGGGTGATCGCGGCGAAGGTCATTTGAAAGGTTAAAAACACGTATTCCGGAATAACCCCACTTAGGGTATCTGGGGTCAGCCCCCTTAGAAAGGCTTTGGAGATCCCTCCGATCACCGCATTGAGTGCCGAAGGCCCCTCGGTGAATGCCAGGCTGTATCCGATAAGCGCCCATAGCACCGACACCAGGCAAAAGGTGACAAAGACCTGCATCAAAATCGAAAGCGCGTTTTTGGCCCGCACCAATCCGCTATAGAACAGGGCCAGCCCCGGAATGGTCATCATGATGACCAACACGGTAGCGACGATCATCCACGCCGTGCTCCCTGAATCCAGAGCAGGCGGTTTTTCTTCGGCCGGGGAAGATTCTACGGCTGCCTGCGCCGGTTGCGTCTCGGGAGCGGTGAGGATAGTGCCCTCCTCGGACTGCTGGGCTAAGCCAGAAGGCACCAGGCCCCAAAAAGCTAGAATAAACAACACAATGAACTGTTTCATGAGGTCTCCTAATCCTTGTTTTTGGTGACTTTCATGCGCTTTATTTTCTTTGCTTACAAAGCATCCGCTCCGGTCTCTCCAGTACGGATGCGCAGCACTTGTTCCAGGTTGGAAACGAAAATTTTTCCATCTCCGATTCTTCCGGTACGGGCGGCATTGCTGATCGCCTCCACCACCCGTTCCATCTGCTCGTCAGTGACCGCAACTTCGATTTTGATCTTGGGCAGGAAATCGACTACATATTCGGCGCCCCGGTACAGTTCGGTATGGCCTTTCTGCCGGCCAAAACCTTTGACTTCCGTCACCGTAATCCCCGAGACACCCACTTCGGACAAGGCTTCGCGCACATCATCCAGCTTGAAAGGTTTGATGATCGCAGTTACCAGTTTCATTGTAACTCCTCATATAGTCAATTTTGACTATTTTAAACCCAAGCACCTTCTATGCCATATGAGAACGAAATCAATTAGATTAAATTTCGTGCGCTTTTTTGAATTCTTATGCACCATTATTGGGCAAATTGTTATTTCTTGCTTTCTAATAGAGCACTTTTCTAAAGTTAGGCACGTTATTTGCTAAAATTTTTTCGATGGACGAAGAATCTTTACCTCAACGCATCCTCGATCACTTAGGAAACGCGGTGTTACTTTTCGACCGCACCGGACGCCTGCGTTACCTTAACCCGGCCGGGGAAATGCTGCTTCAGATCAGCGCCCGTCAAAGCTTGGGGCTACCAGCCGCGGAACTGTTCGGTTCCCAACGGGAGAAACTCACTAACGACCTGGCCCATACCATCGCCAGCGGCACACCACGGGTGGAACGCAACCTGCCCCTGCATTTGCCTGGGCGCATCCTGCCGGTCCACTGTGCCATGACTCCGCTGTTTCAAGGCGAGCAAGTAGATGCGGTGATCATGGAAATCGAGGACGTGGAGCGCTACCAGCAGCTCTCCCGCGATGAGCGCTGGCTGACCCAACAGAACATCGTTCACCAACTATTGCGCGGACTGGCCCACGAGATCAAAAATCCCTTGGGCGGATTGCGTGGCGCCGCTCAGCTTCTCGCCGCCGAACTTAACGATCCGGCCTTGATCGAGTATACCGACGTGATCATCGCCGAAGCCGACCGGTTAAGCTCCCTAATCGACCGCCTGCTGGCGCCAGACCAACCGCTTAAGATGGCCGAACTCAACGTCCATCAGGTTCTGGAACGAGTACGTCAGATCTTGGCGGCGGAATATCCCAAACTCACCATCCGACGCGACTACGACCCTAGCCTGCCGCCGATCTTGGGCGATTTGAACCAACTCATCCAGGCGCTCCTCAATGTGGCCCGCAACGCAGCCCAAGCGCTCCAAGGCGTAGGCGAAATTACCCTGTGTACCCGCATCCAGCGCCGGGTCACGATCCGCCAGCACCACCACCGGCAGGTGGTCCGGGTGGACATAATCGATCCTGGTCCAGGTATTGCCCCGGAACTCATCGATCAGATCTTTTATCCCATGATTACCGGCCGCCCTGACGGCACGGGCTTGGGACTTTCCATCGCTCAGACCCTGATCACCCGTCACGGGGGAATGATCGAATGCCAGTCGCAACCAGGCCGGACTTGTTTTTCCATCTATTTACCGCTGGGGGACTCCAATGCCTCATGAAGTCTGGGTAATCGACGACGATCAATCGATCCGCTGGGTCTTGGACAAGGCCCTCAAGAAAGCTGGCTTCCAGGTCAAGTGCTTTGTCGATGCCACAGAACCCGAGTTTTTGCTGCGCCGCCAGAGCCCAGAGGTAGTGCTCACCGACATCCGCATGCCCGGCATCGACGGCTTAGAACTCTTGCGCCGCCTTCGGGCGAGTCACCCGGATCTGCCGGTGATCGTGATGACCGCGCATTCGGATCTGGACAGCGCGGTTGCCTCCCTGCACGGGGGCGCATTCGAGTACCTGCCCAAACCTTTCGACTTGGACGAGGTGGTGCAGGTAGTCCAGCGGGCCTGCCAAAGCCGCCGCGCCCCTAAGGCGGGGGCCGCCGACAACGGCCCCATCCCCGAGATCATCGGCGAAGCCCCCGCCATGCAGGAGGTGTTCCGCGCCATCGGCCGTCTGGCCCGCTCCCCCATCACCGTGCTGATCACCGGCGAATCCGGTACCGGCAAGGAGTTGGTCGCGCGTGCCCTCCACCGCCACAGCCCCCGCCGCGAGGCCCCATTCATCGCCCTGAACATGGCGGCCATCCCCAAGGACTTGCTGGAATCGGAGCTGTTCGGGCACGAGAAAGGGGCATTCACCGGCGCTGCGCAACGTCGCATCGGGCGCTTCGAACAGGCGGACGGCGGCACATTGTTCCTCGATGAAATCGGCGATATGCCCGCCGAGCTCCAAACCCGTCTGCTTAGAGTACTGGCAGATGGAGAATTTTATCCGCTCGGTTCCTACACCCCGCGCCGCGTGGACGTGCGCATCATCGCCGCCACCCACCAGAACCTAGAGGATCTGGTCGCCCAAGGCCGGTTTCGCGAGGATCTTTACCACCGCCTCAACGTCATCCGCATCCACACCCCGGCGCTTCGGGAACGGCGCGAAGACATCCCACTGTTGCTTAAGCATTTCCTAAAGCGCATCGCCAAGGAACTGGCTACCGAGCCTAAGACCCTGCGCCCCGAGGTGGAGGAGTATCTCAGCCGCCTGGATTGGCCAGGCAATGTGCGTCAACTGGAAAACACCTGCCGTTGGTTGACGGTGATGGCGCCCGGCCAGACCATTTATATGGAAGATCTCCCACCGGAACTGATGGAAAAATCCACCTCCCTATCGGCTGCCTCGGACGTCAGCAGCGATTGGCAGGCAAATTTATCCCAGTGGACTACTCAGCAGCTGATCGAGGGTAAACGCAACGTCGCAAAACGAGCCATCGCCGAAGCAGAACGCATCCTGATCCAAGCCGCTCTAAGACACACCCGCGGCCGCCGTCAGGACGCTGCCCGGCTATTGGGTTATGGGCGCAACACCTTAACTCGTAAGATCAGCGAGCTGAAACTGGAAGAAAACGAAACGCCGCGCCTGTAATTTCAAGACGCAGCCTACAACATCTACCCAGGCGAAAGCACACGGTCGAGATGAAAAGATCGAACTTTCCCCTTTCTCCGGTTTCGAATATAAGGTTTCGATGCCAGTCTAGGAATGCCCTTTATGCCCAGTATACCCTCTATAGGGCTGTTAGAGTGTGCTCCGCCGTCCTTAGCGCCGGCTTCGGCATCCCGTTTACGGGACAGCTTGGGTTGCGGCTATCCCCCACCGCAAGCGGAAGCTGTCGACCGGGCTCTGGCGTATGCTCTAGCCGCGGATCGCCGATCCGATAGCCGGTCCGATGCAATCGCTGTCGCTTGCGTTCTGAAGGAAATTTGGGCCGATGCCTCCACTTTGCAGGCCGCCTTACTCGCCGATGCCAACCTCGAGCACGCCAATCTGATCGCTGGCTTTGGCGCTCAGGTGGCCGAATGGGTGAAAAAAGTCTTGCAGTTGGAGCAGTTCGTCTGTCCGCAGGAAAGGCTAAACCACCCGCGCCAGGCGGAGATGTGGCGGCGCTTGCTGTTGGCCTTGGCCAACGACGTGCGCCCTTTGCTCATCGTCCTTGCCCGCCGCCTGGAATCCCTGCGCCGAGCCTTGCACGATCGCAGCCAAGACAATCGCCTACTCGCCCGGGAAGCGCTTGGAATTCACGCCCCCCTAGCCAGCCGGCTTGGGGTGCATCGGCTCAAGTGGGAGCTTGAAGATCTTGCGTTCCGCTATCTGGAGCCGGATACCTATCAGCAGCTGGCAAAGTGCCTAGCCACCAGCCGCGCTAGTCGGGAAGGTTATATCAACGACTTCATCGCTTGCCTTAAAGCCGCACTCAACCACGCTGGCATCGACGCTAAAGTCCAGGGACGGCCAAAACACCTGTTCAGCATTTGGAAAAAAATGCAGCGCAAGCAGATAGATTTCTGCGGCTTGTACGACCTCAACGCGGTGCGGGTGATCGTAACCGACATCCCTACCTGCTACCGGGTCCTGGCCTTAGTCCACGAACAGTGGGAGCCGATCCTGGAGGAGTACGACGATTACATCGCCCGCCCCAAAGACAACGGCTACCAATCGCTCCACACCGTGATCAAAGGACCAAAAGGGCTGCCAGTGGAGATCCAGATTCGCACCGAGGCGATGCACGCCCTGGCGGAATATGGGGTGGCGGCCCACTGGCGCTACAAAGAAAGCAGCCGCCAGGATCCGGTGCTGGAGCAAACGGTCGCGGCATTGCGCCGCTCCCTGCAGACGGGGGGGGAGGGGGGAGACTGGTTCGCCGGCCAGGTGTTCGTCCTCACCCCAAAACAAGAAGTCATCTGCCTGCCAGCAGGGGCAACGCCGATCGATTTCGCCTACGCTATCCACACTGAGGTTGGTCACCGTTGCCGCGGCGCTCGAGTAGATGGACGCATCGTGCCGCTCAACTACCCGCTTAAGACCGGCCAACGCGTGGAAATCCTGACCGCCAAAGAAGGCGGTCCGAACCGCAACTGGCTCGATCTGGTCAGGACCGAGCACGCCCGCCACCGCATCCGACAGTGGTTCAAGCAGAAAGAAGCCGAGGTCTTCCGCCGCCTGGGGCGGACGCGCCTCGAGCAAGAGTTGCAGCGGCTGGACCTGAAGGAGATCGACTGGCCGCTCCTGCTTCAGCGCTTCCGCCTGCACCAGCCGGAGGCGCTGTGGCTCGCCTTGGGCCGCGGCGAAATTTCCCGCAGCCAGTTAGTCACCGCACTGCGCGCAATCACCGCATCCTCTGCACCGGCTGATCCCAAAATCTCAGTAAAAGTAAGTCCTAAGGCTTCCGGTTTCGGGAAGTCGCAGGGGAGTGTCCCTCTGTTGTGCGTCCAGGGCGAACGCAGCCTATTGATCCAGCTTGCCCGCTGCTGTCGGCCAAAACCTGGGGACGCAGTGGTCGGCTATCTCACCATCCATCATCGCATCACCATCCACTTAAAGGATTGCCCCAACGTCGCGCATCTTCCCGAGGCGCGGCGCAGCCGGCTGGTGGAGGCAATGTGGGAATAAATCAAAAACGGCGCGTTAATTGCGCTGTAGGGCCGGCGTCAAAGACTGAAATGATCTCCCAAATAGACCTGCCGCACTTGCGGGTGGCTTAGAACCTGCGCGGGTTCTCCTTGAGCGAGCACGCGGCCATGGCTGATGATGTAAGCTCGATTGACTATTTTCAGGGTTTCGCGCACATTGTGATCGGTGATCAACATACCGATCCCCTGTTCGCTCAGGCGACGAATGATTTTCTGCAGCTCCAAGATAGAAATCGGATCGATTCCTGCAAAAGGCTCGTCCAGCAAGAGAAAGCGCGGCTCCAAAGCCAAGGCCCTGGCGATTTCCAGCCGACGGCGCTCCCCTCCCGAAAGGCTCACAGCCGGCTGCTCGTGGGCAGAGGCCAGGCCGAATTCCTGGAGCAACTCGGAAGCGATCAACTCGCGCTGACCGGGACTCAAGTCCGGCCTAAGCTCCAGCACGCCGAGCAGATTCTGGATCACGGTCAAGCGCCGGAATACGGAAGCCTCCTGAGGCAGATACCCCAGCCCCAACCTGGCGCGCCCATGAATGGGCAGGTGCGTGATTTCCTGGCCGTCCAATTCGATCCGTCCTCTATCTGGCTGGAGTAAGCCGACGATTAGGTAGAAACAAGTGGTTTTGCCGGCCCCGTTCGGCCCTAGGAGCCCTACGATTTCGCCCCCTTTGACCGCAAGCGACACCCCATCGACCACGGTGCGCTTGCGGTAACGTTTAACCAGCCCTTCGGCCTGCAAGATCGGCATGGAGTCTCTTAGTTTTGCTTTTGGATTGACGAGGGGGATCCCTCGGTTTTTGGGTGCAGGATAATTTTGACCCGTTTGGTGTCGGAGCTGGCTTCACCGGCTTTGACGATGTCGTTGGCCTGGTCGTATTCGATCCGGTCGCTGGCGTATTCGTTTTTCCCGTGCCATACTATGGCATCGCCGATCAGGACGATGTACTTTCGCTCCATATAGTATTCGGCCTGCTTGGACTGGCCGCGCATTTCCTCCGCATCGGGTTTAGGCTTCTGCCGAAATCGCACCGGGTGGCCGTAAGCAATCACTTTTTCTACCTTCCCGCCGGGACTGTAGGCCACCAGCTTGTCGGCATTCAAATGCAGGCTTCCCTGAATCAGGACGACCTTGCCAGTATAGGTGCTCTGGTCGGTTTTCTTGTCATAGTAGGCGCTGTTAGCTTCAATATAGACTGGCTGCTCAGAATCCTCCTCGAGCGCCCACCCGGGAGTGGCTAACCAAGCCAGCAAGTACAGCCCAACCCATCGCCTCATTTCAAATACCGACCAATGACCTCATCGAACGTGCCTTGGGCATGCATGATCAAATCGCACACCTCGCGCGCCGCACCTAATCCACCCGGGGTTTCCGTGATCCAGTGAGCATAGCGTTTGACGACAAAATGGGCATCCTGCACGGCGATCGCCAGATGTACCCTACGCATGACCGGCAAATCCAACACGTCATCGCCGACATAGGCGATTTGGGCCAATTCGATCCCGGTGGTTTGCCTAAGCGCCTCCAACGCAGCCAGCTTGTCTTCGTAGCCCTGGTAGACGTGGCGGATTCCCAAGCTGTCACAGCGCAGCGCCACCGCCCGGGAAGTGCGCCCAGAAATCACCGCAGTCTCGACGCCACTGCGTTGCAGCAGTTTCAAGCCGTGGCCGTCGCGGGCGTGGAACGCCTTGAACTCGTAGCCACAGTGATCGAAAAACAAGCGCCCATCGGTCAGCACGCCATCCACGTCAAAGATCGCCAAGCGGATGGCCGCCGCCCGCTCCAAAATCTGTCGGTCGTACATCAGAACACCCCGGCGCGCAACAAATCGTGCATATTGAGCGCCCCCACCAGACGGCCGTCATCATCGACAACGAGCAAGGCATTGATTTTCCTCTCTTGCATCAATTTGACCGCCTCAGCAGCCAGAATTCCAGTCGGAACAGTGATACAGTTTAAGGTCATGACTTCGCCTATCGGAGTGGTGCGAAGGTCAAAGTGGCCGTGTTCGAACAAGCGCCTTAAATCCCCATCGGTGAAAATACCCCGTACTCGCCGCTCGTTGTCGATCACCGCCGTCATGCCGAGCTTTTTTGCCGTCATCTCAAGCAGCGCTTCACTTAAGCTGACGCTTTCGTGGACAGCAGGAATATCGGCCCCGGTATGCATGACGTCGTCAATCTTGAGCAGCAGCCTGCGCCCAAGGCTGCCTGCCGGATGAGAACGGGCGAAATCCGCCTGGGTGAATCCTCGCGCCGAAAGCAAGGCTACCGCCAAAGCATCTCCCATCGCCAAAGCTGCGGTGGTACTGGCGGTCGGAGCAAGCCCCAGAGGACAGGCTTCCTGCCGCACGCTGACGTCGATGTGCACCGTGGCCTGTTGCGCCAGAGTGGAATCCGGGCGCCCGGTCATGGCGATCAAGGGCACTCCTAGGCGTTTGATGAGCGGAATGATAGTGATGATCTCTGCGGTCTCGCCGGAATTAGACAAGGCCAGCACGACATCGTGTTCGGTGATCATACCCAAATCCCCGTGGCTGGCCTCGCCTGGATGGACGAAGAACGCCGGCGTGCCGGTACTGGCCAAAGTGGAGGCGATCTTGCCGCAGATGTGGCCGGATTTTCCCATGCCGGTGACGATCACCCGCCCCCGACACTCAAGCATCAGCTGACAAGCGCGACTGAAATTCTCATCGATGCGCGAGGCCAAAGCCCCCACCGCTTCAGCTTCTAGGCGGATAACTTCCAACCCAAGCTGGCGCAGACGTTCGGGTTTTGCAGGGGTCATGACCTAAAAACCGCCTCGCAGGCGGTTGCTTGAATCCATAAGCTAAAATTCAAAGATGTCCTCGGGTGCTAAGGAGAAAAAATCCAAGCCAACATTTGAGCTTGCGCCAAATCCGAAAGAGCGGTGGATGGCTGTTTCGGAAACGCTCGAATTCGGCCATGAAGAACGCCTTGCTCAATTGTCCAGGCGTCGGCTCGAACCCATAGGTCTTGCGCCAATGACGCGCCGCTTCTAACTGCAGGCGGTAAAACAATAAATCATAAGGCGTGTTGCCGTCGTAACTTAAATCCATCTGATCAAACCGCAGGCCGTCCCGCTGCAGGCGGCGTCGGAACCAGCGGCACAATTCTTCCGGCGATCCAGGAGGCTTATGCATTGGGATAGGCGCAGTTTGAGTAACAATTATCAATTTTATCATTATACATGGCTTATCCAGGTTGTGTTTTCTATCGCAAGGGTTAAGATGAGGCCATCCTAACAACGCTTTCCAAGCCATCCCATGAGCAATCCCTTACTCGAACCACATGAGTTTCCTCCTTTTTCGCAAATTCGCCCTGAGCACGTAGAACCTGCTATCGATCAGATCTTGGCGGAAAACCGAGAACGCATAGCGGAGCTTTTGCGGAAAACCCAGGCTTATACCTGGGATAATCTGATCCGTCCGCTGGAGGACTTAGACGACCGGCTAGACAAAGCGTGGGCGCCGGTACGGCATCTGAACGCGGTGGTCAACAACGACCCCTTGCGCCAAGCCTATAACGCTTGCCTGCCTAAGCTGAGCGAGTACGCAACCGAGTTGGGCCAAAATCAAGCCTTATATGAAGCCCATCGCGCCATCGCCCACGGCGAAGAATTCGACCAACTCGACCCGGCTCAGAAGAAAATCCTCAAAGATGCCCTGCGCGACTTTCGCCTGGCGGGGGTCGCGCTGCCGGCGGATAAAAAGGCCCGCTTCAAGGAGATCGAACAGAGGCTTTCCAGCTTGTCTAGCCGGTTCGAAGAAAATGTTCTCGATGCCACCAACGCTTGGACCAAGTACATCACCGATCCCAAGCAGCTTGCCGGGCTACCTGAGACCGCCAAAGTTCTCGCTCGTCAGGCAGCCAGTTCCAAAGGGCTGGACGGATGGCTTTTGACCCTTGAGTCTCCTTGTTACGCGGCAGTGATGACCTTCGCCGACGACCGCGCCTTGCGCCGGGAGGTGTACGAAGCCTACGTCACCCGCGCCTCCGACCAGGGACCTTTGGCCGGGCGCTTTGACAACACTGCTTGCATGGAAGAAATCTTGCGTCTTCGGCACGAAAAGGCCCAGCTTTTGGGCTATGCCAACTTTGCCGAACTGTCCTTGGCTACCAAGATGGCCGAAACTCCCAAACAGGTCCTCGAATTCCTTGAGGAACTCGCCTCCCGCTCCAAACCCAAAGCGATTGAAGAGTTGGCCGAGCTTAGGCAGTTCGCCCGCAAGCAGTATGGCGTGGAAGATTTAGCCGCCTGGGACCTGATGTATTACTCGGAAAAGCTGCGCCAGCATCGTTTCCAACTCTCCCAAGAGGAGGTCAAACAATATTTTCCCGCGCCGAAAGTGATAGCAGGGCTGTTTCAGGTGGTGGAAAAACTGTATGGCTTCAAAATCCAAGAGCTTTCCGGAGTCGATGTCTGGCATCCTGAGGTAAGCTGCTATGAAATTTTAGACCGGCAGGGCGAGGTGCGCGGTAGGTTTTACTTAGACCTTTACGCGCGGCCAAAAAAACGCGGCGGCGCCTGGATGGACGAGTGCATCGCCCGGCGCAAACTCAAAGGCCAGGTGCAAATCCCCATCGCTTTCCTCACCTGCAATTTTACACCTCCTGCTGGTGAGTCCCCGGCTTTGCTTACCCACGACGAGGTCCTAACGCTGTTCCACGAGTTCGGCCACGGCCTCCACCACTTGTTGACTCAGGTCGATTATCTTTCCGCTTCCGGCATCCGCGGGGTGGAATGGGACGCGGTGGAACTGCCCAGCCAGTTCATGGAAAACTTTTGTTGGCAAAAAGAGGCTCTTGAGCTGATCTCCGGCCACTACCTGAGCGGTCAGCCGCTGCCTGAGGAGCTATTTTCTAGGATGCTTGCGGCCAAGCATTTCCAGACCGGGATGCAGATGGTCAGGCAGCTTGAGTTTGCTTTGTTCGACTTTCGCTTGCACTTGGAATACGATCCAGCCAGAGGGGGAAGAATCTATGAGATTTTAGATCAGGTCCGCGACCAGGTCGCCGTGTTCAAGCCGCCCGCCTTCAACCGCTTCGCCCACAGCTTCACCCACATCTTCGGCGGTAGCTATGCGGCCGGCTACTACAGCTACAAGTGGGCCGAAGTGCTTTCGGCCGATGCGTTTTCGCGCTTCGAGGAGGAAGGAATCTTCGACCCGGTCACCGGCCGCGCGTTCTTGGAGCATATTTTGGAAACCGGCGGCAGCCGCCCGGCCTTAGCCTCGTTCATTGCCTTCCGCGGCCGCGAGCCCAAAATCGACGCTTTGCTCCGCCACAGCGGGATCGTGACGTCAGACTAAGATCACCGGGCAGCGCGCGCGCAGAGGCAACTCTGCCGCCAAGGGGCTGGTTTTGGGACAGACCACCGCCGTGCATCCCTGGCGTTCGAGAAGATTCAAAAAGCCCTCGCGGTCGGTGGTGACGAACTCGCCTGCAGGGGCTGGGGCTGTGCCTGCAAGCAGCAGCCGGCAGCCTTCTTCGCGGGCCAGCTCGCGGCCCAAGGCCAGGGCCTTCTCGGCCAAAGGCCCGCTCTCATACCACACCCACACCGGCGCGCGGCGAACCGTCTGCCACTCGCGGTAGGTTGCGATGATCAAAAGATCGCCCTCCTGGGCAGCGGCCAAGGCCGTCTCCAGATAACGCCCGCGGCGGACCTCAAGGCCTCCGGGCAAGGCCAGGCGGGTCTTGATCTCGATCAGCCAATGATGGATTTGGGTGATTCTGTGCTTGAAAAGCGCCTCAAGCCGCGGCAGGTCGAACGGCCGCACTAGACCGGAGAGGCGGTCGATTTCGGATACGAAAGGGAGTTCGGCGGCGTGGTAAAGCTCTAGGTTTTCGATGACCAGAACAGTAAGCGGCCGCTTTTCTCGCACCGCCACCCGGGCGCCAAACTCCAAGGCTTGCCGCCTTAAGTTCAGAAAATCGAGCGCCACCATGACGGGCCGAATTTCGCTCATGTTTTTCCTCCCTCGCGTTCGGCAAAGCGTTTTCTGAGTTCGGCAAACTGCCGAAGTTGCCGCTCCACTCGCCCGTTCACCGTCTGTGGTGGGAAACTGCCGTCCTCAGCGCGCGCCCCGGCAGGGACGCCGAGCAACAGTTCAAGCGCCTCGTCCACAGTCTTGACCGCATAGATGTGGAATTTCCCCTCTGAAGCGGCGGTTACTACGTCCTGGCGCAACATCAAGTTCTGGACGTTGGCCGCCGGAATGATGACTCCTTGGCTTCCCGTCAGGCCTTTGCGCCGGCAAATGTCAAAGAAGCCTTCAATCTTCTCGTTGACTCCGCCTATGGGCTGGACCTGACCCAATTGATTGACCGAACCGGTTACGGCTAATTCCTGGCGCAGCGGCAAATCCGCAAGCGATGAGAGCAAGGCGCACAATTCTGCCAGCGAGGCGCTGTCCCCTTCCACCGGGCCGTAGGACTGTTCGAACACAAGGCTTGCGGCCATAGACAGAGGTTGGATGCGGGCGTAGCGGGAAGCCAAAAAGTTGGACAGGATCATTACCCCTTTAGAGTGGATGGCGCCCCCGAGTTCAGCCTCGCGCTCGATATCGATCACCTCGCCCTCCCCCAAGCGGGTAGTGGCCGTGATCCGCGCCGGCCGGCCAAAGCTAAAGCTCCCCAGGGAGATCACCGTCAGCCCGTTGATCTGACCGACCCGCTCGCCAGTCGTATCGATCAGGAGTGCGTCGCGTTCGATCAGTTCCTGGACCTTGGCGCGCAGCCGGTCGTTGCGAAAGACGCGGGCATCGATTGCGGCTTGAACGTCTTCCCGGGTGATCACCTCGCGCCCGGCCTTTTTAGCGTGATAATCGGCCTCCTTGAGGAGGTCAGTGAGGGTGCGAAGATGGGTGTTGAGCTTTTGGGTATCTTCCAACTCGCGTGCCCCCTGTTCGATCAAGCGCGCCACTCCATCGCGTGTCAGCGGAAGCAGCCCCTCCTTGCGCGCCAGAGTGCCCAGCACTTGGGCATAAAGCTGCAAAGTCTTCGGGGTTTTGGGCAATTCCTCCTCGAAGTCAGCGGGGACCTTGAACAGGTCTTTGAATTCCGGATCGAGCGCGTCCAAAAGATAATACAGAAGTCGGTCACCGACCAAGATCACCCGCGTCTTTAAGGGAATCGGATCGGGTTCTAATGGCACAGTGCTGATCAAGCTTAAAGTTTTCTCCAGCGATTCGATTCGAATTTCGCCGGCTTTAAGCGTGCGCTTTAAGGTCTCCCAGGCATGGGGCTGGAGCAGCACCGCGCGCGCGTCCAGGATCAGGTACCCGCCGTTGGCTCTATGCAGGGCGCCGGGTTTGATCAAGCTGAAATCGGTCATCAGCGTACCCATGAAGGCGTGGTAGTCGATGCGCCCGATCAGGTTGGCGTGGTTGGGGAGGGTCTCGTGGATGACCGGCGCGCCTTCTTGACGGCTGTGGTCCACCAGCAGGTTGACTCGGTAGCGCTTGAGGCGCTCTTCCGCCTTGGAGACGAGGAAGGGAAGGGGGATCGGCACAGGGGGCTGAGGCAGGAAATCTTCCACGTGCTCGATGACATCCTGCCGGACCGCGTCCAAATGGGCCAGCACCTCAGGCAGGTCTGCATGCTTCTGTTCGACTTCCTCAATCAAAGGGTCGATGGCATATCGAGTGATCTCGCGGTTCAGTTGGCGAAGTTTTTCCCGCGCTTCCTTGCGCCAGGTGGGAAACTGACGGAGCAACTTTTGCAGTTGCTGTTGGAGGTCCTCCACCGCCTCTTCGATGCGCTGTTGCACTTCCGGGGGAAGCTGATGGAATACCTCTGGGCTCATCACTTGCCCGTCGTGGGTGAGAGGAGCGAACGCAAATCCGGTGGGGGTCTCCAAAAGGGCAATCCCTCGCTTTTGCGCCTGCTCGCGTAATGCCTCAATGGCGTTGATTTCCCGTGCCTTGGCCTGTTGTTCCAATTCTTCCACCCGCGCCCGGTATTCTTCCCCTTCAAACACCGCCGGAATGGCGGTGCGCAGTTCTTCAATCAGTCGCTCCAGGTCCTGGTTCAATTCCCGCCCCCGGCCGGCAGGCAGCCTGAGCGCTTTGGGTTTGACCGGGTCCTGGAAATTGTGGGCGTAGCACCAGTCGCTGGGGACCGGTTTGCTGGCAGCATGAGCGCTGACTACGTCCAACACGGCAGTCAGCTTGCCGATGCCAGCAGGACCTAAGGCAAACACGTTAAAGCTAGGATCGTCGATGTCTATCCCGAAACGCAATGCCTGCATGGCCCGCTGCTGCTCGAACACCAAGGGTACGTCCCCCAGTTCGGCCGTAGTAGCAAAATCTAAGTCGATCAGATCGGCTGCAGCGTACAATTGCTCAGGCGGAAGTGGATCGAGCGGCATTGCTATCCTTCGAAGTTATGCTCGGCTGCATTTTACCACGCGTTTGCCCAAGCTGCAGCGCAAGCGCTATGCTGAGACGATGGAACCGACAGACCTCTCCTTGGAAACCCACCTTGGCCTGCTTCGCAATCTGGCCATCGCCTTAGCTTTGGGGTTGTTGATTGGTCTGGAACGCGGCTGGTCCAAGCGGGAATTGGAACCTGGAGGTCGCGTCGCCGGCATCCGCACTTTCAGCCTGATCAGCCTGCTGGGCGCCTTGAGTTTGGTACTGGCTCGAATCCTCAGCCCGTGGCTGGCGGCTTTGGCGTTTTCTGGGCTGGCGCTGCTCCTTTCCGCTGCCGCCTTCGCCGAAGCTAACCGGACCGGAAGATACAGCGTAACTACTGAAGTGGCCGCCCTAGTGACTTTCGTGCTGGGAGCCTTGGCCATGACGGCTTACGTTCAATTGGCTGCCACCGCTGCAGTGATCATGACGATTCTGTTAGGGCTTAAGCCGGTGCTCCACGGCTGGATCTCCCGCCTGGCGCCGCAAGAGATTTTCGCGGTATTCAAATTGCTCTTAATCTCGGTAGTGATCCTGCCGATCCTGCCCAACCGCACTTATGACCCTTGGGCGGCTTTCAACCCCTACGAGATCTGGTGGATGGTGGTGTTGATTTCGGCCATTTCGTTTAGCGGTTATTTCGCTATTCGTCTCATCAGCCCCCGCTCCGGAATCCTGCTGACCGGCTTGTTCGGCGGGCTGGCTTCCTCGACGGCGGTAACCTTAAGCCTTTCGCGCTTGGCCCGGGGGAATGCGGGCGATCCCAAGCTTTTGGCGAGCGGGGTGATCGTCGCCTCCAGCACTATGTTCCCGCGGATTCTGGTCGTCACTAGCCTCCTTCAGCCACCGCTGGTCGAGCTTCTGCTCAAGCCGTTGGTAGCCATGGCGGTAACTGGTTATATCTCAGCCTGGTGGTTGGTGCGCCGCGTATCTTCGCCGGGCGAAAGCCCGCTGCCGAACTTGACCAACCCATTCGAATTCGCCGTCGCCCTGCGTTTCGGCGCCCTTTTGGCGCTGATCTTGTGGCTGACGAAGGTTCTTAAGGGATGGCTAGGAAGCACTGGGATTTATCTGAGCGCAGCGGTCTCTGGAATCACCGACGTGGACGCCGTCACCTTGACCCTGGCTAGACTGGCCGCCGATCCGGCAGAACTTCAAACCGCCGCCTTGGGAATCCTGCTCGCAGCGGCAATCAATACGGTGGTAAAGGGGACATTGGCGATAGTGATCGGGGGCGGCTCGATGATGGGCAGGTATGTCGCGAGTGCTTTCGGGCTGCAACTCCTTGCTGGCGTGGCAGGATGGTTTTGGTAAACTCCATAGCTCCGTTTCTTTAGGCGTCTCATTCACATCTTCCTCTGCGCTGCCCGGCGCAAGGTGTAAAGCAGGCGCTTAAAGGAACGCTTGAGGTCTGGGTCAGCAATCGCGGCGGTGGTTTTGTCCAGTTGATCGATGGCTTGAGGAGTGGGGATTTTCGCCGCAAGCGGTGGTTTTGCCACTCTTTCAATCGGCAACAGGACGCGGATTTGAATCGATTCTAGCGGCCCGATTTCCTTGAGCGCTGACCGCAGCTCGGCCTGATAGAAACGCAGCCTAAAGGCCCAGGCGGCGCCATCCGTATAAAGGATCAACCGGCCACCCCCGCGCAGCACGCAATAAAGACAATGCGAGTCGAGAGGTTGCGGCAGGATTTGTCGGATTTGGCCCAACAGACGCTCGTGCAGGCGGGCTTGCGCCAACAGCACAGCCAGCCTGGAATTCTGTTTCAAGGCTTCATCTAGCAGCACAAAGGGTTTAGGTCCTGCCATACCTCTCCGATCCTGAACAATTCTGCGCTATTTGCGTCAAAGAACAGGTATCAAAATAAGCGGTTTGCAAATGCCACCTCCTCTTTGCGGTAAAATGACCCAATTTTTTGTACCGTCTTAAGTTTTGGAACCCAATAATGTTAGGCAAGCTGGTAAAAAAAGTCATCGGCTCCAGAAATGATAGGATCATCCGCCATAAACGGCGGATAGTCGAACAAATCAACGCCCTAGAACCTAGGATTCAGGCCTTAAGCGACGCCGAACTGCGCGCCAAGACCGACGAATTTCGGGCCCGTCTGGCAAGCGGGGAGACCTTAGACGATCTTCTTCCCGAGGCCTTTGCCACTGTCCGCGAAGCCAGCCGGAGGGTGCTCAACATGCGCCACTTCGATGTCCAGCTGATCGGCGGCATGGTCCTGCACGACGGCAAGATCGCCGAAATGCGGACCGGCGAGGGCAAAACTTTAGTGGCCACCCTTTCGGCCTATCTCAACGCCCTTCCGGGCAAGGGCGTGCACGTGGTGACGGTCAACGATTACCTAGCCCGCCGCGACGCCCAGTGGATGGGTAAGCTTTATAATTTCTTAGGGCTGTCGGTCGGAGTCATCGTCAGCGGCCTGAGCCAAAAAGAGCGCAAACAGGCCTATGCGGCCGACATCACCTACGGTACTAACAACGAGTTCGGTTTCGACTACCTGCGCGACAACATGGCCTTCAGCAAAGAAGACCAGGTCCAGCGCGGCCACACCTACGCCATCGTCGACGAGGTAGACTCGATCCTGATCGACGAGGCGCGTACCCCGCTGATCATTTCCGGTCCTACCGAAGAGCGCAGCGATCTGTATCTTAAGATGAACGAACTGGTACCCTACCTCAAGCGCCAGGAGGGAGACGAGGGAGACGGCGACTACACGGTGGACGAGAAAACCAAGCAGGTTTTCCTCACCGAGCAGGGGCACGAAAAAGTCGAGCAGCTTTTGGTGAAAACTGGTCTGATCCAATCCGGTGCGAGCCTGTACGACGCTGCTAACATCCGTCTGCTCCATTACCTGAATGCCGCCCTGCGCGCCCACACCCTGTATCACCGAGATGTGGATTACATCGTGCGCAATGGCGAGGTCATTATCGTCGACGAGTTCACGGGAAGAATTATGCCTGGGCGCCGCTGGTCAGAAGGGTTACACCAGGCGATCGAAGCCAAAGAAGGGGTGCCGATCCAACAAGAGAACCAGACCCTGGCCTCAATCACTTTCCAGAATTATTTTAGGCTGTATGAAAAACTGGCAGGAATGACCGGGACCGCAGACACCGAAGCGTTCGAGTTTCATCAGATTTACGGCTTGGAGGTGGTAGTCATCCCCACCCACAAGCCGATGATCCGAAAAGACCTAAGCGATGTGGTCTATTTGACTGCCCGGGAAAAATACGAGGCCATCGTCCAAGACATCGAAGAATGCTTAAAGCGCCAGCAGCCAGTGCTGGTCGGGACTACCTCGATCGAAAACTCCGAATACCTCTCAGGCCTTCTCAAACGCAAAGGGATTCCGCACCAAGTGCTCAACGCTAAGCATCACGAACGCGAGGCCCAAATCATCGCCCAGGCTGGAAGACCCGGAGCGGTGACGATCGCCACCAACATGGCCGGGCGCGGGACCGACATCGTCTTAGGGGGCAGCCTAGAGGCGGAACTGCAAGAATTGGGCGAAGAGGCCCCTGAGGAACTGAAGGAAAAAGTCCGCCAGGAGTGGCAGAAGCGTCACGAATTGGTAGTCGCAGCCGGCGGGCTACACGTGATCGGCTCCGAACGCCACGAATCGCGCCGGATCGACAATCAGCTCCGCGGCCGCTCCGGGCGGCAAGGAGATCCCGGTTCGTCGCGCTTCTACCTCTCCCTGCAGGACAATTTGCTTCGGATCTTCGCCTCCGATCGGGTTGCGGTCCTGATGCAAAAGCTAGGGATGCAGGAAGGAGAGGCGATCGAGCACCCGTGGGTGACGCGCGCGATCGAGAATGCCCAGCGCAAGGTGGAAGCGCACAACTTCGACATCCGCAAGACTTTGCTGGAATACGACAACGTCGCCAACGATCAGCGCCGGGTGATCTATGAGCTGCGCAACGAGCTTCTGGAAGCTTCAGACGTCACCGACATCCTCGACTCGATCCGGCGGGACGTCCTGATGGAACAAGTGGACAAGCACCTTCCGCCAGATACGTTTGAGGAACAGTGGGACATCGAGGGGCTGGAACAAGCCTTGGAGGCTGAGTTTGGCTTGTACTTCCCGGTCCAAAAACGCTTAGAGGCAGATCCTAACCTCCAGATCGAGGATTTAAAGCGCGAGATCCTCGAAGCGGCCGAAAAGGCTTACCGGGACAAGGAACGCCAGATCGCTCCTGAAATCTTGCGCCAATTCGAAAAATCGGTGCTGCTCCAGGTCCTGGACAACGCCTGGAAAGAGCATCTGGCGGCGATGGATCATCTGCGTCAGGGGATCCATCTACGCGGCTATGCCCAACGCGATCCCAAACAGGAATACAAACGCGAAGCGTTCCAGATGTTTAAGTCGATGCTAGACAACATCAAGCACGAGGTAATCAGCCTGTTGTCTCGGGTCCAGATCCACGGCGCCGAAGACGTCGACGCCGTCGAAGCGCAGCGCCGCGAAAGCTCTCCCCATAAGGTCCATTACGAACACGCGCAGGTTTCGGCCATGACTGAAGAGGACCCGCCCTTGGCCGCTCTGGAAGAGGAAGGCGCTGTTGCGGTCGCCCAGCAGCCGGTGGTCCGCCAGGGGCGTAAGATCGGGCGCAACGAACCCTGCCCGTGCGGCAGCGGCAAAAAGTACAAGCACTGCCACGGAAGGCTAAGCTGATGGCGGTCTTGCCCATTCCTTTTCCAGAAGCCATGCGCATTGCCGGGATCCGGCTGGGGACGGCGCGCGCCGGGATCCGTTCCGGTACCGGCGACGATCTGGCTGTGATCGAACTTGCGCCCGGCTCCCAAGTGGCGGCGGTATTTACTCGCAACGCCTTCTGCGCTGCGCCGGTGAGGGTAGCGCGGGAGCATCTTGCGCATGCGCCGCGCTGGCTTATCGTCAACGCCGGCAACGCCAACGCCGGCACCGGT
The DNA here is from genome assembly GCA_046295755.1 of Methylohalobius sp. Taxonomy (GTDB): domain Bacteria; phylum Pseudomonadota; class Gammaproteobacteria; order Methylococcales; family Methylothermaceae; genus Methylohalobius. The sequence goes on along the minus strand of JBKBMR010000004.1, from coordinate 5,849 downwards.
GCCCGGGGGATCGAGGACGCGCGCGCCACCTGCGCGGCGCTGGCCGCTCTGGTAGGGGGAAAGCCCAATCAGGTGCTGCCGTTTTCCACCGGGGTTATCGGCGAGCCGTTGCCAGTGGAAAAAATCTGCACCGCCCTTCCCAAGGCGCTAGAAAATTTGAGCGAATCGGGCTGGAAGCAGGCTGCGCGGGCGATCATGACCACCGATACCCAACCCAAAGGAGCTAAATTCGAGCTTGGTTTGGCAGGCAGGCAAGTAAGCATCGCCGGAATCGCCAAAGGGGCCGGGATGATCGCCCCAGACATGGCCACCATGCTGGCCTTCATCGGTACCGATGCGGCCGTCGAGCCAGCGGCTTTGCAGCTTGCGCTGAACCAAGCGGTCGAGTCCACCTTCAACGCCATCAGCGTGGACGGCGATACTTCCACCAACGACGCTTGCGCCCTGATAGCTACCGGAACTGCCGGAGGTCCGATCCTGCACCAAGACCATCCGGATTTTCCCGCCTTCTGCGCCAGCTTGGAACGGGTCTGCGCCGAGCTGGCACAAGCCATCGTCCGGGACGGCGAGGGCGCGACCAAATTGATCCGGATTCAGGTGGAAGAAGCGCAAGACTTAGCCGAAGCCCGCCGGGTGGGATTTACTGTCGCCACCTCCCCTCTGGTCAAAACCGCCTTTTTCGCCGGCGATCCCAATTGGGGAAGGATTCTCGCCGCGGTGGGCCGAGCAATTGATGGCCTGACCATCGACCGGGTCCGAATCTGGTTGGATGAGGTCTGTATCGTCACCGCCGGTGGGCGAGCGCCGGAATATACCGAGGCTTTGGGGAAAACCGTCATGGCCCGTGATGAGATCTGCGTGCGCATCGCCTTGGGGCGAGGGGGCGCTGCCACCCAGGTGTTGACCTGTGATCTGTCCTACGATTATGTCCGCATCAACGCGGAATACCGAAGCTGACTCTCGTCCGCGTCAGCGTTAGTGTCATCCGCGATACCCAAGGCCGAGTCCTCATCACTCACCGCTACGAGGATACCCATAAGGGGGAAAATTGTGAGCGCAGTCGACTTGCCCGCTTTTTATCCCGTACTGGAACACGGCGGCCAAGAGGGGGTTTATCGGCAACGCTTCCAGCGCCTGCTTGAGCGGGGATATCGCATGCTTTACTGGCGTGCCCGCGATCTGCCGGATTCGGTCTATCTGCGCTTGGCAGGGGAGTTTGGTCGCGCGCTGGCGGCAGCGGGCGGCTGCCTCATGGTCCGCGCTGCGGGCGAACTAGAAGAGGCGCCGGTAGGACTTCATGTGAGCAGTCACCAGCTGCCTACTTTATCCTCCCGGCCTGCAGGGTGGCGCCGGGTGGGAGCGGCGTGCCACTGCTTGGCAGATCTTCAGCGAGTTTCCAACCTGGGACTGGATTTCGCCGTTTTGTCCCCCGTCCTTGCAACCCCGACCCACCCTAACGCCCGCCCCTTGGGCTGGCAAACTGCCCGCGATTGGATCGCATCGGTCAACTTTCCGGTCTATTTGATGGGCGGCCTTGGACGCCAGCATCTTGCCCAGGCGCGAGATTGCGGTGCCCAAGGGATTGCCGGGGTCCGTCTGTTTCTCGATTGATCTATACTGCAAAATGTCGAATAGTAATGAATAGCCAATCGATCGAGTGCGATCTTGATGTTCGAACGGTTTCTACGCAAAACCGCAGGCTCAACTGTAAAGCCCCGCCGTAAGCCTTCGTCGAATCTCTCACCACGACCGATCACGGTAGCCGAGTTGCTGCAGCTGATCCCCCTCAGAAACTTGAGTGAGGAGGAATTGAATGCGTTTGCCTTGACTCAGCAGACCGAGACTTACGCTCCCGGTTCGATTTTATTCGAGCGTGGCCAAACTGATACCTACGTCCTGTATCTCCTCGCCGGTACGGTCACGATGGTGCTCAACGACGAGCAAAGCTACGAGGTGACCGCAGGAACGGCCAAAGCCCGCTTTCCTCTATCTTACGGGCAATCCCATAACGCCACTGCGATCGCCAAGACCGACGTGGAGCTCATCCAGGTACCCGCTAAGGTCATGCACAAGAATTTGAGCGCCCAGCTAAAAGAAGACCGGTTGCTCGATCCGAACCGCTGGGAAGTGCCAGCTGAGCTTAAAAATAGCCATCTGTTTCAGACGTTTTGTCAGAATTTCCAGAACGAG
>JBKBMR010000004.1:0-3559 GCA_046295755.1 Methylohalobius sp. | reverse complement strand
AATTGAAATTACCCACCTTGCCAGACATCGCCCTGAGGCTGCGCAACGCGATCCAACGAGACGACATCGGAGTCGCCGAGGCGGCCAAAATCGTGCAAGTGGACGCCGCTATTGCCGCCAAATTGATGCACATCGCCAACAGCCCTTTGTACTTCGCCGCGCAACCGGCCAAAAGTTGCCTAGAGGCGATCAACCGCCTCGGGCTCAAGGCTACTTGCAATTTGGTCGTTTCCCTATGCATACGCGGTATTTTCAAATCCAAGGACGATTTTTTGAGTCAAAAAATGCGCACCGTTTGGCAAGAGGAGCTGCATGTCTCAGCCTTGGCCTATGTTTTGGCTAAGGATAACCGCTGGCACAACCCGGAAGAAGCTTTACTGGGGGGACTGATCTGCGAGATCGGTTCCATCTATTTTTTGGCCTTTGCCGAATGGTTTCCCAAAACCCATTACCAGCGTGCGGAAATCGAGCTGGCCCTGCCCGTCGTTTGCGGTCCAATCGGTTATTACGTGCTCAAACGCTGGGATTTTCCCGATGAATTGGTGAACGTTCCTCTGCTCGCCACAGCCTGGCATTACGACTCGGGGCCCGCTTTAGCCTTAAGCGACCTCGTCATGCTGGCCAAACTCCACCGCTACCTAGAAACCGGCCGAATGGCCGAAGTGCCACCCATCAATTCCATCCCCGCCTGCGGCAAGCTGCGCGATGGTAGCCTGTCGCCAGAATATTCGCTCAAAGTCTTACACGACGCCAAAGCCCAAATTCAAGAAGTCCTTAACCTGCTGCGTTGAGGCCTCAATCGGATTTGAGCAGCTCCTGCAACAAACCGGCAAGCTTTTCCTGCTGCCGAGGGAGTCGCAGGCGGTCGGCGATGAGAATGCTCTTGAGCTGGGTCAGCGCCCGCTCGAAATCGTCGTTGACCAAAAGGTAATCGTATTCGAGGTAATGGGAAATTTCGGCGCGCGCCCCCGCCAAGCGTTTGGCGATGGTTTCCGGGCTGTCCTGGCCGCGCCGGAGCAGGCGCTCCTCCAGAATCTCCCGCGCCGGCGGCAAAATGAAGATGGAGCGGCTTTCGGGGAGTTTGGCTTTTACCTGGCGCGCCCCCTGCCAGTCGATCTCCAGGATCACGTCCAGCCCGCGCTGGATGTTCTCCATGACCTGCCTGCGCGAGGTTCCGTAGTAATGGTCGAAAACCCGAGCGTGTTCCAAGAAAGCGTCTTCCGCCAGCATTCTTTCGAACGTTTCCCGACTGACGAAAAAGTAATCCCGACCCTCGATTTCACCAGGCCGCCTGGGACGGGTGGTGTAGGAAACAGAAATTACCACCTCGTCTAATTCCTGCTTAAGCCGCCTTAGGAGGCTGGTTTTGCCGGCGCCCGATGGAGCAGAGACGATAAAGAGACTGCCTTTGGCCATAATCACTCGAGGTTCTGCACCTGCTCGCGCATTTGTTCGATCAAAACCTTGCTCTCGATAGCACACTGAGTCAGCGCCCCCGACCCTGCCTTGGCGGCCAGCGTATTGGCCTCGCGATTCATCTCCTGGCATAGGAAATCCAGGCGGCGGCCGATGGGCTGATCCTGGCGCAACAGACGTTCGATCTCATCCAGATGGGTGTCGAGCCGATCGAGTTCCTCGCTTACATCCAGCTTCTGAGCCAGATAGACCAGTTCCTGCTCTAGCCGGTCAAAATCAGGCTTTAGGCCGAGTTCTTCGATCCTGGCAAGGAGTTTTTCGCGCACGGCTTGCAGGGCTTGCGGCAGCAACTGGCGGGCCTTGAGCACCTGCTCGCGCAGCTTGGCGCAATGCTGCACCAGCACCTCGGCCAATTTTTCCCCCTCTTGCCGGCGAACCGCCGTCAACTGCTCCAGCGCTGCCTGCAATCCGGCCAAAACGCCCTCCCGCAAGCTTTCCAAGTCCTGCTCGGGTTCTTGCAATATGCCAGGCCAGCGCGCCAGGTCCAACAAGGAAACCGTGGCCGGGATCCGGAGCAAAGATTCCAACTCGATTAACGCCCGGATCACGGCATTGGCCATAGGCCGATTGAGTTCCAAGGCGAACGAAACGCCTGGCAGCGGTTCCAACTTGAGAGAGCATTCCACCTTGCCCCGGCTTAAGGCGCGATTTGCCAGGTGGCGGATTTCAGGCTCTAGGGGACGGAAGCTGTCTGGAAGGCGCAGGATCAAATCCAGATAGCGGGAATTAACCGCGCGGATTTCCCAGCGCACGGCGTATCGTTGGGTTTGGCTTTCGCAAACAGCGAAGGCGGTCATGCTATAAGGCATAAACAAAAGCGCAGACTATGCTTTCAATAACAGCATAGTAAGCGCAAACGCCCGCGGATGAAACCCCTTCTTCCATCTGCTCAAGAATTCATGCATCTGCCTTCAGGAACGGTGATCGATCGCTATATCATCGAGCGGCCTCTGGCCGACGGCGGCTTCAGCGCCGTCTATCTCGCCAGAGAGCTGAAGGATCAAACTCAGGTGGCGATCAAGGAGTATCTGCCGCGCAAGCTCGCCTATCGGAACTGGGAAGGCCAGGTGGTCCCACGCTCTGGCAAGGCGAAAAAGCTGTTTCTGCGCGGGCGGCGCTTGTTCGTCGAAGAAGCGCGTATGCTAGCCACGCTCAAGCATCCCAACATCGTCGAAGTGCTCAACTTCTTTCACGCCAACGCCACCGTTTATATGGTGATGACTTACGACTACGGCAAGAGCCTGGGATGGTACTTGAAGCATCAGCCCAAACGCCTAGACGCCGACTTTCTGCTCAAGCTTGCTACCGGAGTCTTGCAGGGGTTGGAGGCCATCCACAGATGCGGGATCTTGCATCTGGACCTAAAGCCCGAAAATGTTCTGATCCGTCCCGGCGTAGACCCGCTCCTATTGGATTTCGGGGCGGCACAACCCTACGGGGATGCCAGGAACCGCTTAGGTAAAGTTCGAACCCCCGAATTTTCGTCCCCGGAGCAATACCGCCGCGTTTTCCCCTTGGGTCCCTGGAGCGATTTGTATGCGCTCGGGGCCACCTTGAGGACCTGTCTCGACCTGCGGCCTCCTCCCCCGGCCATCGACCGCCTCAAATGCGACTTGCTCAAACCCGCCCTACGCCAATATCGCGATAAATACCCTCACGGCTTGCTCATGGCGATCGACCGAGCGCTGCAACTCGATCCTATGCAGCGCCCCCAATCGGTGGCAGAATTCCGATTCCTATTAACCTCAGCCGGAGTTGCCCGATGAGATTTCTGTCCTGGTCACTGCTGCCGATCGCCTTGCTGTGTGCCTGTCAAGCCGGAGAGCTAAGCTTTCACATTCGTTTTCACGATGTCGCTGGATTGCGAGCTGGAGACCGGGTTTTCCTAGCCAACCAAGAAGTCGGCGAGGTGGAGTCGATCCAAGCGATGGCAGACGGGATCCAGGTTGCGGTGCGAATTCACCCCCCGCTTCGCCAACAAGTCACTCGCGGTTCGCGCTACGCCATTGAACCCGATCCAACCCAGCCCAAGCGTCAAAGCATTCGGATTACCCCCGATCCAGAGTGCCAGCCCCTTGAGGAC
>JBKBMR010000003.1:37862-41754 GCA_046295755.1 Methylohalobius sp. | reverse complement strand
GTTCTGAATATGTTGGAGGGCGTGGTCAGCCAACAAGGGACTGCGCTTAAGGCTCAGGTAGCGGGTTATCGGGTAGCCGGCAAAACCGGAACGGCCAAAATTGCCGTTCCAGGAGGCTATGCGGACGGCCGTTACCGATCTTTGTTCGTGGGGATAGCGCCTGTCTCCAAGCCGCGCTTGGTGTTGGTAGTGGTGATCGAGGAACCCACGGGCGAGCAGTATTACGGGGGCGAGGTGGCAGCGCCGGTGTTCGCCAGGGTGATGGAGGTGGCGCTTAGGCTGTTTGGGGTGCTGCCGGATGCGGTTCCGGAGACCGACTGGCGAACGCGCTTGGCAAATTGGGATGGGAAGACGGGCTGATATATGGAGCGCAGGCTTGCCGAATTGTTGCCTTGGGTTTCCTGCCCACCGCTTGAGGTTGGTGGATTGTGTGACGACAGCACGGCGGTGCGGCCAGGGGACGTGTTTTTCGCGCTATGCGGCACCCGCCGCCATGGAGCTGAGTTTGTCCAGCAGGCGCAGGCCCGTGGGGCAGTTGCGGTGGTGTACGATCCCGCCGAGGTCGGTTTGGCAGGGGGTCTTTCGATTCCTACCGTGGCTGTTCCTAGGCTTAAGGAGCGGCTGGGGGAGATCGCTGCCCGCTTTTACTGCCATCCTAGCCGGGAGATGGAAGTCATCGGTATCACCGGCACCAACGGCAAAACCTCCTGTAGCCTGTTTCTGGCCCAAGTGTTGACAGGAGGAGTGCTGGGAACCTTGGGATGGGGGCTTCTTCCTGCCTTGCAGCCGACTGCCCACACCACTGCTCCTGCGCTCGAAACCCAAAGGCGCCTGGCGGCATTGCGCGCGCAGGGAATCGGTACCGTGGCCATGGAAGTCTCCTCACACGCCTTGGATCAAGCGCGCGTGGGCGGAGTCGATTTCGCCCTGGCCGTGTGGACCAATCTGAGCCGCGACCATTTGGATTACCACGGCAGCATGGAGGCTTATCTTAAAGCCAAGCTTCGGCTGTTTGCCTGGCCGACTTTGAAAGCGGCGGTGCTCAATCTGGACGACCCGCTCTGGCCGCGCTTCCATCAGGCGATCGCGGCCGGGGTAGCGGTAGTCGGTTACGGGAAGGGAAGGCGCGAGGCTGTGCCTTTCCCTTACGTCGCGGCCACAAAAGTGCGCTACTGCTTTGACGGAATCCGATTCGACGCGGTTTGGGGGAAAGAACGGATCGCGGTTCAGGTGCCGCTTTTGGGGGAATTCAATCTTGCCAATACCTTGGCGGTGCTGGCCACCTTGCTCGCGCGCGGGGAGAAATTGGGTGAGGCGGTCCGGCGCCTAGGCGCGCTTAATCCCGTGCCTGGCCGAATGGAGTGCTTTAGGGTACCTGAGCAGCCCTTGGTGGTAGTGGACTATGCCCATACCCCGGCCGCTCTGGAATCAGCGCTTAGTTCCCTGCGCCGCCACAGTCGGGGCCAGCTGTGGGTAGTATTCGGCTGCGGGGGAGAGCGCGACCGCGGCAAGCGCCCGCTGATGGGAGAGATCGCCGAGCGGCTTGCCGACCGCGTGATCCTCACCGACGACAATCCCCGGGGCGAGCCTGGGGAGCAGATCATCGCCGACATCTGCGCCGGCATGAAGTCCGCTCCGCTCATCATCCGCGACCGCCGGGAGGCGATTGCGGCGGCGCTGGCTTCGGCTAAAGCAGAAGACATCGTGCTTGTGGCCGGCAAGGGCCATGAGGATTACCAGGAGATTCAAGGGGTCAGACGGCCTTTCAGCGATCGCGTCGTCGTGGCCCAGTTGCTGCAAGAGGTGAAGATATGCGTCTGAGCGAGTTGGTGCAGGTATTATCCGGAAGATTGCTGGAGGGAGACGCCGAATTCACTGGAGTTGGCATCGACAGCCGCAAGGATTTGCGCGGCCAGATGTTCGTTGCCCTGCGTGGGGCGCGTTTCGACGGCCACGATTTCGTCGCGCAGGCCAAGGCGGCGGGGGCAAGCTGTGCTCTGGTAGAGCGGCCGGTCGGCTGCCTGCCGCAGCTTTTGGTCGCCGACACCCAACTGGGTTTAGGGCAGTTGGCAAGCTACTGGCGGCGAAATCGTTTCGCAGGCGAACTGGTAGGGGTGACTGGCAGCAACGGCAAGACCACGGTCAAGGAGATGATCGCTGAAGTGCTGGGAGGAGAAGCGCAGGGGCTAAAGACCGAAGGCAATCTCAACAATGCCATCGGGGTGCCGCTGACTCTGCTGCGCTTGAAGCCCGAGCATCGGTTCGCGGTGGTAGAGATGGGCGCCAACCACATCGGCGAGATCGGCTATGTGGCCGCTTTGGCCAAACCCAAAGTCGGAGTGATCACCAATGCCGGTCCTGCCCATCTTGAAGGTTTCGGTTCGCTCGAGGGGGTGGCGCGGGAGAAGGGAGGGTTGATCGCCTCCTTGCCGGCGGATGGCATTGCGGTGTTGAACGCCGACGACCGATTCTTCCAATACTGGCTCGGCGTGGCAGGCGCCAGGAGGGTGATAAGTTTCGGCTTGACTCAGGCGGCTGAGGTGCGCGCCGAGGAGATCGCACCGCTTGGGTTTGAAGGGGGAAGGTTTTGCAACCGCTTTATGGTCTGCGCCTTAGGAGAGCGGTTTGAGGTCGAGCTGGCTTTGGCCGGGCGGCACAATGTGGTCAATGCGCTGGCGGCCATCGCGGTGGGCTTGGCGTTGGGGCGTGAGGTAGCCGAAATCCAGGCCGGGCTTGCCAGAATGACCCCGGTCGCAGGTAGGCTCAGGCCAGTGCCAGCCAAAGCCGGAGCGTGGTTGCTCGACGATTGCTACAACGCCAATCCGGCCTCGTTCCTGGCTGGGCTGGAGGCTCTTAGGGCCTTGGGAGGGGAGCCTTGGGTCATCCTCGGGAGCTTTGGCGAACTAGGGCAGGAGAGCGAAGCTTTCCACGTTAAAGCGGGGGAATTGGCGAGGGAATATGGGGTCTGCCGCCTGCTCGCGGTGGGGGAGGAAAGCCGGTCCGCAGTAGCTGCGTTCGGGGCTAAAGGGCAGTGGTTTGCATCTCAGTCCGAACTGATAGAGGTGGCCCAAAGCCTGCTGCACAGCGAGGCGCGCGTCTTGGTTAAAGGTTCGCGCAAGGCAAAACTGGAAAACGTCGTGGCTGCCTTGAGGATGGCCCCTCAGGCTTCGCCTTCGGGGTAAAAGGTGCTGTATTTTCTGACGACTTGGCTAACAGATTGGTTTGGCCCGTTTCGGGTTTTTCAGTATCTGACTTTGCGCGCCATCCTGGGGGTGCTGACGGCGCTTGCGGTCGCGCTCGTGCTCGGGCCGCCGTTGATCCGCAAGCTTGGCCGCCTAGGCCTGCAGCCGATTCGACAGGATGGGCCGCCAAACCACTTTTCCAAGATAGGGACGCCGACCATGGGCGGTTTGTTGATTTTGCTCGCCGTTACCCTGGCTACCTTGCTTTGGGCCGACCTGCGCAACCGCCAGATTTGGATAGTGATGCTGGTGACTTTAGCGTTCGGCGTGATCGGCTTCGTCGACGACTATAAGAAATTGGTCTTGGGCAATAGCAAGGGTCTGTCTGCGCGCCAGAAGTTGTTCTGGCAGACAGCGGTGGCGCTTTCGGCAGCTGGGTTTCTCTACGCCACCGCCAAAGTCCAGGCGGAGACCGCCTATATCGTGCCGTTCTTCAAACAGGTGGACATCGATTTGGGATGGGGGTACGTGCTCGTGAGCTGGCTGGTCATTGTCGGCACCAGCAATGCCGTCAACCTGACCGATGGACTCGATGGTCTGGCGATCCTGCCGGCGGTGCTGGTAGGGGGGGCGCTTGGGATTTTCGCTTACGTCTCCGGCAATGTGAATTTCGCCACTTACCTGGCTGTACCTCACGTTTCCGGGGTCGG
>JBKBMR010000003.1:0-37762 GCA_046295755.1 Methylohalobius sp. | reverse complement strand
GAGTTGGTAGTGTTCTGCGGGGCGCTGGTAGGGGCAGGGCTGGGTTTTTTGTGGTTCAACGCCTATCCGGCTCAGGTGTTCATGGGCGACATCGGCGCTTTGGCGCTGGGGGCGGCGTTGGGAACGCTAGCGGTGTTGGTGCGGCAGGAGATCGTGTTGATGGTGATGGGGGGCGTGTTCGTGATGGAAGCGCTTTCGGTCATCCTGCAGGTGGCTTCCTTCAAGCTGACCGGCAGGCGGATTTTCCGCATGGCCCCCCTGCACCACCATTTCGAACTCAAGGGTTGGCCTGAGCCGCGAGTGATCGTGCGCTTTTGGATCATCACGGTGATCCTGGTTCTGATCGGTCTGGCAACATTGAAGCTGAGGTAAAGCCATGGCAGCAGTCATCGACATAGAAGGCAGCCTTGCGCCGCCGCTGGGATTGGGGTCCGATGCCCGGGTAGCGGTGGTGGGGCTGGGTAAGACCGGGGTGTCGGCGCTCAAGTTTCTGCATCGGCGCGGCATCGATTGTTTTGCTATGGACACCCGAGATCGGCCGCCTGGCTTGGCCGCTGCCCAAGCGCTCGCCGGAGTACCGGTAAGTACCGGCGGGTTGCGTTCCGATTGGCTAAGCTGGGCTACCCATCTCTTAGTGAGTCCAGGGGTCGAGCTGGAGCGCCCGGAGATTCGTGCCGCCCTAGAGCGCGGTGCTGCGCTCATCAGCGATATCGACTTGTTTGCGGACCAAGTCCAGGCGCCAATAGTGGGAGTGACCGGTTCCAACGGCAAAAGCACGGTCACCACCTTGGTAGCGGAGATGGCCCAGGCGGCTGGGGTGAAAGCCGTCGCTGGCGGTAACCTAGGGACGCCTGCCCTGGACCTTTTGGCCGATTCCTATGAGCTTTACGTGCTGGAGCTGTCCAGTTTCCAGCTGGAGCGGGTCCGCAGGCTGAACCTCAAAGCCGGTACGGTGTTGAACATCAGCCCAGATCACTTGGATCGCCATCCAGACTTGGAATGCTACGCCGCCATCAAAAGTCGCTTGCTCAAGTGGAGCCAGCAGGCAGTAGTCAATCGCGATGACCCGATGGTGGTGCAGATGGCCGAAGAGCTTTCGGTACGGGAAAACCGGCTTTGGTTTAGCCTCGATGATCCTGCGGCCGACTATGGACTGATCCAGTACCGAGGCGAAACCTGGCTGGCGCGCCGCGGTGAACCCTTGCTTGCTGCCGCTGAAGTCAGGCTAGTCGGTCGGCATAATCTGGCTAATGCGCTTGCGGCTTTGGCCCTGGCGGAAGCGGCAGGGATTCCACTGGCCGCTGCAGCCGCAGTTTTGTCCCGATTTGAGGGTTTGCCCCACCGGATGCAGAAGGTAGCCGAGATAGACGGGGTGGTGTGGATCAACGATTCTAAGGGTACCAACGTCGGGGCGACCATCGCTGCCGTGGCCGGTGTGACCGGGCCTGTGATCCTTTTGGCCGGAGGAGATGGCAAGGGGGCGGATTTTTCCCCGCTTCGATCGGCGATAGCCGCCAAGGTCAAGGCAGCGGTGTTGTATGGCCGTGACCGCAAGTTGATCGCTCAGGCGCTTTCCGGGGCAACCGAACTCTACTTGGTGGAGGACCTTCCCGGCGCGGTCGAAGTGGCCAGAAAGATCGCTCGGCCGGGCGATACCGTATTGCTTTCGCCGGCCTGCGCCAGCTTCGATCAGTTTGAGAATTATCAAATGCGCGGGGAATGTTTCACGCAGCAGGTCCTGAAATGGCGGTAAACTCCACGGCTAACGTAGGGACAGACCTAGGTGCCCGCCCTAAATGGGGCAAGCGCATAGGCTTGCCACTTCAGATCAGCCTCTTTCTCGATCATCGGCTGCTGACGGTGGCGTTGGTCCTGCTGCTGTGGGGATACGTCATGATGACCTCTGCCTCGCTCCATTTAGGAGAGGATGGATTTTATTTTGCCCGGCGCCAATTGCTTCACCTTGGGTTGGGGCTGCTGGCCGGGGCGATGACTTTGGCCGTCCCCTTAAAAAGGTGGTTTAAGCTGGGTCCACTGCTTTTGGTTGTCGGGTTCGGTTTGCTGGTAGCAGTCAAGCTGCCTGGAATAGGAGTAACCGTCAACGGCAGCACGCGCTGGTTGAACCTGGGTGGAGTGCGCGTGCAGGTCTCGGAGGTGTTCAAATGGATCGCTTGTTGTTATCTCGCCGGTTACGTGGTCCGTCACGCTGAGGAGTTGCGCCGGCGCGCGTTGGCGCTCTACCGGCCGCTGCTTCTGTTAGGCTTGGGCGCCGGTCTGCTCTTGTGGGAGCCGGATTTCGGGGCGGCGGCGATCCTGATGGCTACCGCCCTAGGGGTGTTGTTTCTGGCCGGCGCTAGGCTGTTGCCGCTATTGTCCCTGCTCGGTGGGCTGGGGGCTGCGGCGGTAGGTCTGATGATTTCCGAGGCTTACCGGTTCAGACGCCTGGAAGCTTTCCTGGACCCTTTTGCCCATGCGCAGGATTCCGGTTATCAACTGGTTCAGGCCTTGATCGCTTTTGGCCGCGGTGGCTTGTTCGGGGTGGGTTTAGGCAACAGCGTCCAGAAGATGTTTTACCTCCCAGAGGGTCATACCGATTTCCTGCTGGCGGTCATCGGTGAAGAGCTTGGCTTCGTCGGAGTGGGGGGAGTGGGGGTCGGATTCAGTTTGCTGTTGTGGCGGATCTTCGCTGCTGCCCGGCTGGCTCAGCTTAGCGGCCAGGCGTTCGGGACTTGGCTTGCTTATGGGGTAGGGATTTGGCTGGGGCTACAGGTGCTGGTCAACATGGGGGTCAACCTGGGAGTGCTGCCGACCAAAGGCTTGACCTTGCCGCTGATGAGTTATGGCGGTGGCAGCCTGGTAGTGGACTGTATGGCTTTGGGACTGGTGCTAAGGGTCTATGCCGAGGCGCGGGCAGAAGTAACTCTCCGTGATGTCTCCGTCAAAGGCAGGCACGGAGGTTTGTCCTTACAGCAGGGTAGGCCATGGCAAAGGTGATGATCCTAGCCGGTGGGACCGGTGGCCACGTCTTTCCGGCCCTGGCCGTAGCCGAGTGGTTGCGCAGCCACGGCCATCAGGTGAATTGGATGGGAACGCTTAAGGGGTTGGAAGCTCGGGTGGTTCCTGAGGCGGGTTTCGAGCTGGATACCTTGGCGATCAGCGGTCTACGCGGCGCTGGTTTGGCGGTCAAGCTGAAGGCTCCGGGAATGTTGGCTCAGGCCCTGATTCAGGCTCAAAAGCACTTACGCCGCCGTCGTCCCGAGGTGGTTTTGGGAATGGGGGGATTTGTCGCCGGTCCAGGGAGTCTTGCAGCCGTAGGCGCTGGGATTCCGCTGGTGATTCACGAGCAGAACCGGGTGCCGGGGACCACTAACCGCTTCTTAGCGCGGTGGGCGCGCAAGGTGCTGGAGGCGTTTCCGGGGACGTTTGCCGAGCGCTTTCGCCCGTGCTGGACCGGAAACCCATTAAGGCGGGAAATCGAGGCACTGGGAAGCAAGGGCGAAAAATCTTTCACCCCCATGCGGCCGGTGCGAATTCTCGTTTTGGGAGGCAGCCAGGGCGCTAAGGCTCTGAATGAGGTGGTGCCGCAAGCTTTGGCTGAGCTGGCAGGCCGGGTCGAAGTCTGGCATCAGACCGGCGCCGACATGCAGGCGCAGGTGAGCGAGGTTTATCGAAAGGCGTCTGTGGCTGCGCGCGTGGAAGCTTTCATCGATGACATGGGGGAGGCTTATTCCTTTGCGGATCTGGCGATCTGCCGGGCAGGGGCGATGACCGTGAGCGAGTTGGCGGCGGCCGGGCTGGGGGCGATTCTGGTGCCATACCCTTATGCCGTCGACGATCATCAGACCCGCAATGCCCAGTATTTGGTCGAAAGAGGGGCGGCTTGGCTTTTGCCGCCGCGAGAATTGAACCCAGCCAGGTTGCGTGGCTTGGTGACAGAGGTACTCGCTCAGCCTGCGCGCTTGCAGAGCATGGGGAGGGCGGCGCGTAAAGCTGCCCGTCTGGATGCCACCGAGACGGTGGCGCGGATTTGTCTGGAGGAGGCTGGAAAGTGGTGCCCAAGTTAAAACAAGCAACTGGTCTGCGCCTGCCCGTACAGGTAGGGAGTGAGTGGGAGCTGCGGCGCATGGCTAGGATCGGTCGGATTCATTTCGTCGGGATCGGCGGGGCTGGTATGAGCGGAATCGCCGAGGTGCTGGCGAATCTAGGGTATCTCGTGTCCGGTTCGGACCTACGCGAGAGCATCGCCCTACAGCGGCTGCGCGGGTTGGGAGTGGACGTGTCCCTCGGCCACGCCGCAGAAAAGGTGGTCGGCGCCGACGTGGTCGTGGTGTCAAGCGCGGTGAGCGCGGACAACCCAGAATGGAAGGAGGCACAGCGTTTGCGCATCCCGGTGATCTCGCGCGCGGAGATGTTGGCCGAACTGATGCGCTTTAGGTTCGGCATTGCGGTTGCCGGCACCCACGGCAAAACTACGACCACCAGCCTGATCGCTAGCATCTTGGCGGAAGCCGGCCTCGATCCGACCTTCGTGATCGGCGGCCGGCTCAACAGTGTTGGCAGCCATGCCGCCTTGGGATCTGGCCCTTACCTAGTTGCTGAAGCCGATGAAAGCGACGCTTCGTTTTTGCACTTGCAACCGATCATGGCGGTGGTCACCAACGTCGACCGCGACCACATGGAAACTTATGGAGGAAGCTGGCGGCGCCTGCAGGAGACCTTCATCGAATTCCTGCATCATATTCCTTTTTATGGTTTGGCGGTGGTCTGTCGGGACGACCCAGGAGTGGCGGAGATCCTGCCGGAAATCCAAAAGCCTGTGCTGACTTACGGCCTCCACCCGCAAGCCGACCTGCGCGCGCGCAACATCGTCTCAGCTGGATTAAAAACCTATTTCGTGGCTGAGGGCCATGGTCTCGATCGGGCATTAGAAGTGGAGTTGAACCTCCCTGGCCGCCACAACCTTTTGAACGCGCTGGCGGCGATTGCCATCGCGCGCGAATTGGACGTCGCGCCGGCGGCGATTCAGAAGGCTTTGGGCAATTTCGCCGGAATTGGGCGCAGGTTCCAGGTCAGCCGCATCCCTTGGGGAGAAGGCGAGGTCGTTTTGGTCGACGATTACGGCCATCATCCGCGTGAATTGGCGGCGGTTTTTGCTGCGGCTCGGCAGGCTTGGCCCAAGCGGCGGCAAGTGGTGGTTTTCCAGCCCCACCGCTATAGCCGCACCCGGGCGCTCCTTGCCGAATTCGCAGAGGTCTTAAGTCAGGCCGACGAGTTGTTGTTGCTTCCAGTTTATCCGGCCGGCGAAGCGCCGCTTCCGGGAGGGGACAGCGAAACTCTGGCGGAGGCGCTTGGGGCGAGCGGCTGCTCCTTTCGGCGGCTGGATGGGCTGGAAGACGTCGCGGCGGCTTTGGCCACCTGTCTTCGGCCGGGGGACGTGGTGCTGACTTTGGGTGCAGGCAGCATCGGCCAATTGGCGGCCTCTTTGCCGCAGGCTTTACAGGAGTTTGGGCGATGACGGCGACTGTGGCGCAAACCCAGATTCGCGGCCGATTGCAGATGCAGGCTGAGCTTTCCGGATTTACCTCCTGGCGGGTGGGAGGTCCGGCTCAGCGCTTGTTTCAGCCAGCCGACAAAGAGGATCTGGTGAGATTTTTAGGAGTTTTGCCGGAAGAGGAACCTTTAACCTTCTTGGGTCTAGGGAGCAACGTCTTAGTGCGCGATGGCGGAGTAATGGGGACGGTGATCGTGACTGCCGGAAAACTTCGGCGCCTGTTCTTGGAGAAAGGGCGGATTTACGCGGAAGCCGGGGTTCCCTGCGCGCATCTGGCGCGGTTTTGTGCAAGCTGCGGTTTGACCGGAGGTGAATTTTTGGCCGGTATCCCAGGCACCGTGGGTGGAGCGTTGGCCATGAACGCCGGGGCCTTCGGCGGAGAGATCTGGGATTGGGTCGAGGAGGTGGAGACGGTCGATAGGCGCGGGAAGGTGCGCAAGCGCAGCCGGCGGGAGTATAGGATCGGTTACCGCAGCGTACGGGGGCCGGAGGGCGAGTATTTCCTGGCAGCCTGGCTGCGCTTTGTGCCGGGTGACTCCGAGCGCCTTAAGTGCCGGATCCGGGAACTCCTGGCCCGACGCGGCCAGACCCAGCCTCTCGGTTGGCCGAGTTGTGGTTCGGTATTCAAAAATCCGCCCGGAGAAAAAGCCGGGCGCCTGATCGAAGCCTGTGGACTCAAAGGCAAGCGAATCGGCGGCGCTAAGATCTCAAAGGTGCACGCCAATTTCATCCTCAACGTCGGGGAGGCGAAAGCGGCAGACATCGAAGCCTTGATTCAGCTGGCCCAGGCTGAGGTTCACAGCCGCTTCGGCGTAGAACTTGAGCCGGAAGTCAAAATCCTAGGCGTGGAGGGTATGGAATGAGGCGGGTTGAACATCCTGAGCATTTCGGTCGGGTTGCGGTGGCGATGGGTGGCTCAAGCGCCGAGCGCGAGATTTCTCTGATCTCGGGGCAACAGGTCTGGTCGGCGCTCAAGCGCATGGGGGTAGATGCGGTGGCGGTGGACATCGGCAGCAGGCCCTTGGAAGCCCTTTGGGGGCAGGGGTTCGACCGGGTGTTCAACATCGTTCATGGGCGCGGAGGCGAGGACGGGGTGCTGCAGGGAGTGCTGGAGGCGATGGGGTTGCCCTATACCGGAAGCGGGGTACTTGGCTCTGCCCTAAGCATGGACAAACTGGCTGCTAAGCTGTGCTGGCGGGGCGCAGGTTTGCCGACCCCCGATTGGATGGTGCTTGAGACCCAAGAGGATCTTGAGCGTTGCGCCGCAAGCCTAGGGTTCCCGGTGATGGTCAAGCCGGCGCTGGAAGGTTCCAGTCTCGGGACAAATCGAGCCGGCGATCCAAAAGAACTGAGTTGGGCTTGGCGGGAAGCCAAGCGGTATCGTTGTCCGGTATTTGCAGAACGCTGGATCGAAGGCAGCGAATATACCGCCGCCTTGCTTCAGGACCAAGTCTTGCCCTTGATCCGCTTGGAGACGCCGCGGGCTTTCTACGATTTTGAGGCTAAGTACCGCGCCGATACCACCCGTTACTTATGCCCCTGTGGCTTGCCTGAGGAAGAGGAGCAACATCTTCAAGAATTGGCCCGGCGTGCCTGTGAGGTACTTACGGTCAGCGGTTGGGGTAGGGTAGACCTGTTTCTCGACCGGCAAGGCTCGCCTTGGTTGATCGAAGTCAACACGGTGCCGGGCATGACCGATCATAGTCTTGTGCCGATGGCGGCGCGTGCGGCAGGAATCGAATTCGACGAATTGGTGTGGCGGATTCTGGAAACCAGTGTCGAGGTATAAGACGGTCGGTTGGATGGTGGGGTTGACGGCAATGATCGCGCTTTTGAGTTGGACCTTATCCAAGAGGGCGGCGCACTGGGCTTGGGTTCAGACCCCGATTCGCCACGTCCGGCTTGAAGGTCAGTTGCAGCACTTAAGTCCAGGCGAAGTGGAAAAGGTGTTGCGGCCATTGCTGGAAGAGGGTTATTGGGGATTGGATCTTTCCGCGCTAGGGGCGGCAGTGAAACAGCTCCCTTGGGTAGATGAGGTTCGGATAGAGCGAATCTGGCCGGATGTGCTCAAGGTTTGGATCAAGGAGCAAATTCCCTATGTGCGTTGGGGAGAGAAGGACCTACTGAACCCGCGGGGGGAAAAATTCACCCCGCCTGCTATTGAGGAATTTTTAGACCTGCCCCGGCTAGATGGCCCCGAAGGTCACGAAAAGCAGTTGTTCGCTGCCTATTGTGAGATGGCCAAAGCTCTTGGAGCCTTGCAGTTCAAAATTCTTCGGCTCGAGGAGGATGCAAGACGATCGTGGCAATTGACCCTAGAGTCTGCCGCCCAACCTGGTACGCAAGGTCCCTCACATTCGTTTGGGATGGTAGTCGTTTTAGGGCGGAAGCAGCCGCAAGACGCTTTCGCCAGAGCAGTGAGATTTCTTGCGCGCTTGAGCGCAGACCAAAGGCAACGGATCCAGCGGCTGGACGCCCGCTACGAGCATGGCTTGGCGGTGCGTTGGCGCAAGCCCGGTTCAGTAAACGCGAAACCTTAAACCAACATGGCTAAGCGCAGAGACCGGAATATCATCGTGGGATTGGACATCGGTACCTCAAAGGTGGCGGCGATCGTGGGCGAGTACCACCCCAAGGAAGGTGAGATCGAAATCATCGGCATTGGCGTCCATCCCTCTACCGGACTGAAGCGGGGGGTAGTGGTCAATCTGGAGTCCACGGTACAGGCAATCCAGCACGCGGTGGAGGAAGCCGAGTTGATGGCAGGTTTCCAGATTCATTCGGCCTATGTCGGGATCGCCGGCAGCCACATTCGCAGCCTCAATTCCCACGGCATCGTGGCGATCAAGGACAAAGAGGTGACCCAGGCGGACGTGGACCGGGTATTGGACTCGGCCCGGGCAGTGGCGATTCCGGCCGATCAAAAGATCCTGCACGTCTTGCCTCAGGAGTACATCATCGATAGTCAAACCGGCATCAAAGAGCCGATCGGCATGGCCGGGATCCGGCTAGAGGCCAGGGTGCACATCGTCTCGGGAGCGGTCAGCGCGGCCCAAAACCTGGTCAAGTGCGTGCGCCGCTGCGGCTTGGAAGTCGAGGACATCATCTTAGAGCCATTGGCCTCTTGTTATGCGGTTTTGAGCGAGGACGAAAAAAACTTAGGGATATGTCTGGTGGACATCGGCGGTGGAACCACCGACATCGCCGTATATACCGAAGGCGCTATTCGCCACACGGCGGTGATCCCAATCGCCGGCGATCAGATTACCAACGACATTGCGGTGGCTTTGCGCACTCCGATTCAACACGCCGAAAGGATCAAGATCGAACACGCCTGTGCCCTGGTGCAGCTTGCCGACATCGACGACATGATCGAGGTGCCCAGCATCGGGGAGCGGCCACCGCGCCGGATTTCCCGTCACAACCTAGCCGAGATCGTAGAGCCTCGCTGCGAGGAGCTTTTGCTTTTGATCCAGGCGGAGCTCCGCCGCAGCGGCTTTGAAGACTTGATCGCCGGCGGCATCGTTCTGACCGGAGGCAGCGCAAAGCTTAAGGGATTGGTGGAACTGGCCGAAGAAATCTTCCATATGCCGGTGCGTTTGGGGGTGCCTCGCCACGTGACTGGACTGATTGAGGTGGTTCGTAACCCGGCTTTTGCCACCGGAGTGGGACTTTTGCTTTTTGGGTGTGAAAACCATCCGACTTTGGGGGTGACGGAGGGGGGATCTGGGTGGCTGGCGATCTTAAGGCGGATGTGCAGTTGGTTTCAGGGGAATTTCTGAGCAATAGATGAGGGTTTTAGGTTTTTAACAACTTTTAAGGAGAGGCAGTTATGAAATTCGAAATGGTAGACGAGTTCGGCCAGAATGCGGTGATCAAAGTGATAGGCATTGGCGGTGGTGGCAGCAATGCCGTGGACTATATGGTCAGCAGCAACATCGAAGGGGTGGAGTTCATTTGCGCCAATACCGATGCCCAGGCTTTAAGGCGGGTATCGGCCAAAACCGTGCTTCAAATCGGCGGGGAGTTAACCAAGGGTCTGGGGGCGGGCGCCAACCCTGAGGTGGGAAAACAAGCGGCCATGGACGACCGCGACCGGATTCAAGAGGTGATCCGCGGCGCCGACATGGTCTTTCTGACCGCCGGCATGGGCGGTGGCACTGGTACCGGTGCGGCACCGGTGTTTGCCGAAATCGCCCGAGATCTGGGAGCGTTGACGGTGGCGGTGGTGACCAAGCCGTTCCCGTTTGAAGGCAACAAGCGGCGGATGATTGCTGAGCGGGGGATCGAAGAGCTGAGCCGATATGTAGACTCGCTGATCACTATCCCTAACGAGAAGCTCCTGCCGGTATTAGGCAAGGATACCTCTTTGCTGCAAGCGTTCGCTGCGGCCAACAACGTGCTGTTAGGGGCAGTGCAGGGAATCGCTGAGCTGATCACCCGTCCGGGTTTGATCAACGTAGACTTTGCCGACGTGCGGACGGTGATGGCGGAGATGGGGATGGCGATGATGGGGACCGGTTCTGCAAGCGGTGAAAATCGGGCCCGCGAGGCGGCTGAACGGGCCATCGCCAGCCCCTTGCTGGAAAACATCAACCTGCACGGCGCGCGCGGGATCCTGGTCAACATCACCGGAGGTTTGGATCTGTCCATCGGCGAGTTCGATGTGGTCGGCAACGTCGTCAAGGAGTTCGCCTCCGAGGATGCGGTGGTGGTGGTCGGTACTGTGATCGATCCGGAGCTGCAGGATGAGGTTCGGGTGACGGTAGTGGCCACCGGTCTGGAAGGTTCTCGGGCCGCTGCAGATGCACCGGTGCGGCTAGTGGAAAAAGCGAGCGACGGTAAAGTGGATTACGACAAACTGGAGCGGCCCACAGTCATTCGCCAGCAGCCGGAACGAGTGCGCAAGCTCAATGTGTCTGCGGCGAGCGCTCTTGGCACCAGCGACGACGATCTGGATTACTTGGACATCCCGGCGTTCCTGCGCCGACAGGCGGATTGAACGTGGCGACGGCAGGGGCGAATCTTGTGATCGGCGAACACAGGTTTGCCCCTACGTGGGAGTGCGGATCAAAGCCGCATCGGCATGACGATATGGCGGATGGAGGGATCCTCTGGGTCTTCTGCCAGACAGCTTAAGGTTGGATCTGCGAATGAGAGCCGGACGTTTTCTGAGTCCAAATGGGAGACCGCATCGGCTAGGTAGGCGGCGTTGAAGCCGACCGTGAAAGGTTCGCCCGCGTAGGCGATGGCTAGTTCTTCTTCGGCTTCCTCCTGATCCGGATTGTGGGTAGAAAGGCGTAAATTCCCGGGGGATACGTCCAGGCGGATGCCGCGATACTGTTCGTTGGAAAGGATGGAGACGCGGCTTATGGCTTCTTTTAATGCCAGTCGCTTTAAGGTCAATACCCGATCCGTTCGGGGTGGGAAGACTCGGCGGTAATCTGGATAGCGGGCGTCGATCAATTTGGCCGAAAATATCGCCAAAGGGAATGATCCCTCACTTTGTTCGGGATAAAGTTCCAGGCGGATATTGCTGGCGGTGAGCCGAAGCCGGTGGGAGGATTCTCCTCCCTCCAGCAAGCGCAACAATTCCTGTACCCCTTTGCGCGGCAGGATCGGCTGATGGGTACCGTCGACCGGCACATTAAGGGGTTGTTCACACCAAGCCAGGCGATGACCGTCGGAGGCGACCGCGCGGATGAATGATCCGTCCAACTCCAGCAGCAGGCCGTTTAGGTAATAGCGCACATCCTGTTGGGCCATGGCGTACATGGTGTGGTCCAAGAGTTTCCGGAGGGCTTTGTCGCTCACCTGAGTGGCAATCTCGCTCCCGTGGAGCGTGAATTCGGGGAAAGTGTCGCAAGGCAGGGTAGCGAGGGCGAAACGGCAGCTTCCGGCTTTGACTTCCAGCTTTCCGTCCTTCAAGGTGCACATAAGCTGCGTTTCAGCCGGCAGCGATCGGCAAATATCTAAGAGCTTGCGGGCGGAAACCGTAGTCTCGCCAGTTTGGCCAGCAACCTCAGTGTGGGTGATGAGCTCGATTTCCAGGTCGGTGCCGATCAAAGTGAGGCGTCCTTCCTTAAGGCGGATGAGGACATTGGCGAGGATCGGCAGCGTGGAACGGCGCTCGATCACGCCGGCTACCTTTTGCAGGGCCTCGAGCAAGGATTCGCGGGTGATGGAAAACTGCATCGTCGATGCCTTTAGCTGATCAGCAGGTGTAACAAGGTAGCATAATCCTCGGCGATTTTGCTGTCGGATTCTTTAAGTTCTTCCACTTTGCGACAGGCGTGTAGCACCGTAGTGTGGTCGCGTCCGCCGAAAAACTCGCCGATTTCCGGCAGGCTGTGGTTGGTCAGTTCCTTGGCTAGGGCCATCGCGATCTGCCGCGGTCGGGTGATAGAGCGCGTGCGTTTGTTGGAAAGCATGTCGGCCACCCGGACTTTGTAATATTTGGCCACCGTTTTTTGGATGTTCTCCACGTTGATGAGTTTGTCCTGGACCGCAATCAGGTCGCGCAAGGCCTCCTTGGCAAAAGGCAAAGTGATCGGTTCGCCGGTGAACTGAGCACGAGCCGTGACCCGGCGCAGCGCTCCTTCCAGTTCGCGCACATTGGAGCGGATCCGTTTGCCGATGAAGAAAGCGACTTCCTCAGGCAGTTCTACTCCCCACTGCTGGGCTTTGCTCATCAGGATCGCGACCCGAGTTTCCAGATCCGGGGGTTCGATCGCCACTGGCAGGCCCCAGCCAAAGCGGGATGTGAGCCGTGCCTCGAAACCTTCGATCTCTTTGGGGTAGCGGTCGCAGGTCAGGACCACCTGGTGTTTGTTTTCCAGCAGGGTGTTGAAGGTATGAAAAAACTCTTCCTGCGAGCGCTCTTTGCCGGCGAAGAATTGGATGTCGTCGATCAGAAGCGCGTCCACCGACCGGTAATAATCCTTAAACGCATTGATGGCATTGTGTTGCAAGGCAGTGACCATGTCCGAGACGAAGCGTTCGGAGTGCAGGTAAACTACTGAGGCGGAGGGGTCGCGCTCGACGATCAGATTGCCGATGGCGTGCATCAGGTGAGTTTTGCCCAACCCCACCCCGCCGTAGATGAACAAAGGGTTGTAGGCGCGACCTACGTTTTCGGCCACCTGCATGGCGGCGGCTTTGGCGAACTGATTGGACTTGCCCTCGACGAAGGTAGCGAAGGTAAAAGCGGGGTTGAGGCTGTTGGCTCCCGGTCTTTTCCGGCGTGGCCGCTTGTCCTTGGCGCTGAAGTCGGGAGGGGTGGGCGCCGCGCTGCTCTCCTCCCTGCGGGTTCCGACTTCCAAGACTACCTGCTGGATGCCGCTGGCATTCTGGGGAAGGGCGGCCTCGATCTGATCGATGAAGTGCTCCTTGACCCAGTCAAGCACGAACCGGTTAGGGGCTAGGAGTTTTAATTCTGAACCGTTTTCAACCGCCTGCAAGGGTCGGATCCAGGTGTTGAACTGTTGGGTGGGAATTTCGTTCTCCAGCTTTTGAATGCACCGATTCCAGAGGTCGCTCATGGCTTGGGCCTAAAATTGGGATTAAACCGCCGATTCCGGTCGCCATGAAGTATCCAGCGTGCCGGGGATAGATACTATACCGGATTTGCCAAGCGCTCACAGCATTGACATCGGGGCGTTGACAGAGTATTATTCAAATCCTTTTTTTTAATATTTTCAAATAATTAGAGGCTAAAGGCAATGAAAAGAACCTATCAACCTAGCAAGGTCCGGCGTGCCAGGACCCATGGTTTTCGGTCCCGGATGAGTACCCGGGGCGGACGCAAGGTGATTGCTTCGCGACGGGCCAAAGGCCGGATCAGACTGGTGCCCTAAGCGTCCTGGCTGGATTCGGTTTCCCCAAAGCCTCAAGGCTGCTAGATCCTGCCGAGTTTGGCTACGTTTTCAGCCAGCCGACGGTTTCGGCGGATGGGTTTTTTACTGTATTGGCGCGGCCTAATGCCAAAGGTTTTGCGCGGCTTGGGTTGGCGGTCTCCAAACGTAAGATCAGGAGAGCGGTCGCGCGCAACCGGATCAAGCGTCTGGTGCGCGAGAGTTTCCGCTTGAACCAATTTCGGCTGCCTGCTGTTGATATTGTAGTTGTGGCGCAGCCTTCGGTATTGACTGCCGAGCGGAGCGTGTTATGGGAATCCTTGGCCAAACACTGGCAACGCTTGAGCGTGGTTGCCGGATCTCCCTGATCGCCGGGATTCGGTTGTATCGTTTTTTTATTAGCCCCTGGCTGGGGAATCAATGTCGCTTTCATCCCACCTGCTCTGCCTATGCCTTGACTGCTATCGAGCGATTTGGCGTAGTGCGGGGCTCCTGCTTGGCAGCGTGGCGCCTGTTGCGTTGCCATCCTTGGCATCCAGGGGGGATCGATCCTGTCCCAGAGCAATTTTGGAATAACAAAAATGGATAATCTAAGATTTTTTCTTATCCTGATGGCCATCCTGCTGGGTTATATGTTATGGGAAGCCTGGCAGCGGGACTATGGTCCCAAACCGCCCCAGGTTCAGGCTGAAGCTGCTGGGCAGCCAGCGCCCGAAGCGGAGGCGAAGGCTCAGGCCGAGTCTGCGGCTGGCACTGAGGTTAGCCCAAGCCTCAAGGGCGGTGGTCGGGTGATCGTGCAGACCGATGTCATCCGCGCCGAGATCAATCTTGCAGGTGGTGATATCCAAGCGGTGGATTTGCTCAAGTATCCGGTTTCTAAGGCCAAGCCTGACGAACCGGTCCGCCTGCTCGCCGACGAGCCGGAGCGGCTGTTCATCACCCAGACCGGTTTTCTGGGCGATGAAAGAATCGCCCCCAAGCATACCGCGTTATGGCAAGCCGAGGCGCGGGAATACCGTATGGCGGAGCAGCAGGCGCTCAAGGTGCCCCTTATCTGGCGTGGCGACGGGGTGGAGGTCGTCAAGACTTTCACGTTCGAGCCGGGTAGTTACGAGGTTAAGATCGACTATCAGATCACCAACTCCTCGTCCGCCCCTTGGAGCGCTCGCTTGTACGGCCAGTTGAAACGCAAGCCTCCGACCAAGGCGGAGGATGATAACGCTTTCATCCGTACCTATACCGGGGTGGCTTGCCGGCGCGCCGACGAACCTTATGAGAAAATCTCCTTCGGCGATATCAAGGGTGCGCCACGAAACTGGGAGACCGAGGGGGGGTGGTGCGCTATGATCCAGCACTATTTTCTCGCTGCCTGGCTGCCGCCCCAGGATCAGATCAATCATTTTTATACCAAGGCGCTGCCGGATGAGATTTATATCGTCGGCGCCTACTCCCCTGAATACCGGGTGGCTGCAGGCGAGACCAAGACTTTCAGCGCGCGCTACTACATAGGTCCAAAACTCCAGCGGGTGCTGGACAAGGTTGCGCCGGGATTAGAGTTAACTGTCGACTATGGGGTTTTTACCTTCATCGCCAAGCCGATCTTCTTTCTGCTGGAGCAGTTTGAAAAGCTTTTCGGGAATTGGGGTTGGGCGATCATCGCCACCACGGTGGTCATCAAGGCCTTGTTTTATCCCTTGTCGGCGGCTAGTTTTAGGTCTATGGCTAAAATGCGCAAAGTCCAGCCCAAGATGCAGGCCCTAAAGGAGCGCTTTGGCGAGGACAAGCAGAGGTTCCACCAGGCGCTGATGCAGCTTTACCGGGAAGAAAAGGTCAATCCCCTGGGAGGCTGTTTGCCGATCGTGGTCCAAATCCCCGTCTTTATCTCGCTCTACTGGGTGCTGGTGGAAAGCGTAGAGCTCAGGCAGGCAAGCTTCCTGTTATGGCTTACCGACCTTACTTCCAAGGATCCCTACTTTATCCTGCCGCTCTTGATGGGGGTGACCATGTGGATCCAGCAGAAACTCAGCCCCCCTCCTGCCGATCCGGTGCAGGCCCAAGTGATGAAGATGTTTCCGCTGATTTTCACTGTCTTTTTTGCCTTCTTCCCGGCAGGATTGGTCTTGTACTGGGTAGTAAACAACGCTCTGTCGATCGTGCAGCAGTGGTGGATCAATCGCCAGATCGAAGGTGTCAAGAACGCTTGATTCTCACGCTGATCCCATCGCTGCGCCCGCTACGCCCCCTGGCCGGGGGGCGGTGGCGGTAGTGCGAGTATCCGGTTCTGACCTCAAACCTTTAGCTTTCGAGCTTATCGGCAAACGCAGTTTGAAACCCCGTTACGCCCATTATGTGGCGTTTCTAGGCGAAGACGGGATCGCCATCGATCGGGGTCTTTTGCTTTATTTCCCGGCCCCGCGCTCCTACACCGGCGAGGATATGTTGGAGCTGCATTGCCACGGTAGCCCAGTCGTAGTCGAGGCGCTGCTTAAAAGGCTGTTTCAGTTAGGGGTAAGACCTGCCCAACCGGGGGAATTCAGCCGCCGCGCCTTCCTCAACGGCAAGCTCGATCTGGCGCAGGCTGAGGCGGTGGCGGCGCTGATCGAAAGCACCTCAGAAGCGGCCGCGCGCGCCGCGCAACGCTCCTTGGAAGGGGCGTTTTCCAAAGAGGTCCAGCGGCTTTCGGAGGCGCTGACGCAGCTTCGAGTTTATATGGAAGCGAGCATCGATTTTGCCGACGAGGACATCGACCTATTGGCCGAAGGAGAAGTCTTGCTGCGCCTGCAGCACTTGCTGGAAGACCTTAGCATTTTGCGCCGTCGCGCCCATCAGGGCCGCCTGCTCCGGGAAGGGATGACCGCAGTGATCGCCGGCCCGCCTAATGTCGGCAAATCCAGCCTGCTCAACCGCCTGGCCGAACGGGAAGCGGCGATCGTCACCGACATCGCCGGAACCACCCGCGACTTGCTGACTGAACACCTCGATCTCGACGGCATGCCGCTCAATGTAATCGATACCGCGGGCTTGCGCGAAGGCGGCGACCCGATCGAGCGCGAAGGGATGCGCCGGGCGATCAAGGCCATGCACGGCGCCGACCGCATTCTGCTGGTTTTGGACTGTCGCGAACCGGAAGCTGGAGAGTCCCTGCTGGCGCAGCTCCCAGTTGGCATCCCGGTGACTAGGATTTACAACAAGATCGATCTGATCGATCGACCCCCTGCCCTCACGGAGACTGCGACCTTTGCTGGTGTTTATCTTTCTGCCAAAACCGGAGCGGGAATCGAGTTGCTTAAATGTCACCTCAAGCGCTCGCTGGGGTTTGAGGCCGAGGCGGAGGACGCCCTCGCCGCCCGCCGCCGCCATCTGGAAGCGTTGGCGCAGACCCAGGATTTTCTCCACAAGGCCCTTGAGGAACTGCATTCGATCCAAGCCGCCGAACTGGTCGCCGAAAATCTTCGTTTGGCCCAACGGGCGCTTGCGGAAATCACCGGCGAGGTGACCAGCGACGATCTTTTGGGAAGGATTTTTGCCGAGTTTTGCATCGGGAAATAACCTTAAAGCGCAGGGCGAGTCCATGCCTACAGCCCAAGCCGAGTCCTGTTCCGACCGATGTCGGGCGTTAAGCGCGGTTTTCGGTCCAAAGGGGGCTTTGGCCCGGTCGATCGATCGATACCATCCGCGCCCGGCCCAGCTGGAAATGGCCGAGGCGGTGGCTGAGGCCATCGCTGGCGGAAGAACGCTAGTGGTCGAAGCCGGAACTGGGACGGGCAAGACCTTCGCTTATCTCGTCCCAGCGCTGCTATCTGGGCGACAGGTGATCGTTTCCACCGGCAGCCGCAATCTCCAGGACCAACTGTTCCTCAAGGACTTGCCCTTGCTGCTGCGCGTGCTGCAGCGGCCGGTGCAGGTGGCCCAGCTCAAAGGGCGGGGCAATTATCTGTGTCATTACCGCCTAAGGCAGATCCTGACGGCGGATCTGGCGCTGCCCGAAGCCGAAAGAAGCGAATTGACCCAGGTGCGGCGCTGGGTCTCCACCACCGAGGTGGGCGATATCGCCGAGATGGCCACGCTGGCGGAAAATTGGTGGGGGTGGCCGGCGCTGACTTCCACCGAGGAGAGTTGTCTGGGGCAGAAGTGCCCGCTTGTCAGCGATTGTTTTGTGCTCAAAGCCAGGCGTCGGGCCCAGCAGGCCGATTTGGTGGTGATCAATCACCATCTTCTATGTGCCGACTGGGCATTACGTGAGGACGGACTGGGGGAAGTGTTGCCGGCAGCGGATGCGGTGATCGTGGACGAGGCCCACCAGTTCGCCGAGACCGCCGCCCGTTTTCTAGGCGTTAGCGTTTCCTCACGCCAAATCCAGGAGTTGATCCGGGATACGGTCATGGAATTGCAGCAGGCGCAATTGGTATCGCCACCCACGCAGCAGGCCCTGTTGCGCTTGCAGCAAAAGCTGGCTGAAGTCCAGGCGGGATTTGCTATGGCCTCGGTCCGGGGCGGTGAGGCCGAACTAGAAGCGATGCCTGGTTTGATCCCGCGTCTGGCCGAATTGCAGGCGGCGTTGGCAGAGCTGGCCTGGAACCTGGAGCCGCTGGCAGGCGCTAGTCATGGTCTGGAGCTATGCTTGCAGCGCGGCCAAAGATTAGGGGAGCGCCTGGAGAATTGGCTAGCGGGACAGGGGGATGACTGGGTGCGCTGGTTCGACGCTGGCCAGCGCCGTTTCGCCCTACACGCCACTCCTCTAGGGGTAGCGGCATCGTTCGCCGGTTACCGTAAAACTTTTGGGGCGGCTTGGATTTTTACTTCCGCCACCTTGAGCGTGGCAGGCTGCTTTGATCATTTCCTCGGCCAATTGGGGCTGACCGGCGAGGCTGTAGAAACTCACCTTTGGCCCAGTCCTTTCGACTATGCTAAGCAAGCCCTGCTTTACCTGCCGCCGGGATTGCCGCCACCGGACTCGCCCGCGTACACCGCCCAAGCGGTGGCAGCGGTACGGCCGGTGCTTAAGGCCAGCGGCGGGCGGGCGTTTTTCCTGTTTACCAGCCACCGTGCCCTGGCGGAGGCGGCCAGGTACCTCCAGGACTTGCCATTCCCGCTTTTGGTGCAAGGACAGGCGCCCAAAGCGATGCTCCTTGCGCGGTTTCGGGAATTGGGCAATGCGGTACTGCTGGGAACCGGCAGTTTCTGGGAAGGGGTAGACGTGCAGGGGGCGGCGCTGGCGTGCGTGATCATCGACAGGCTGCCTTTTGCTCCTCCATCCGAGCCAGTATTCCAGGCCAGATTGGCCAGCTTGCGTCGATGTGGCCGTGATCCTTTTCTCGCTTGGCAGTTGCCGGCGGCGGTGATTGCCCTCAAGCAGGGGGCAGGGCGATTGATCCGCGGCAGCGAAGACCGCGGGGTGCTGGTCCTGTGTGATCCGAGATTGGTGGACAAGCCGTATGGCAAAGTTTTCCTGGAGAGTCTACCACCCATGCGCAGGACTCGAGAGGTGGCCGATGTGGAGCGATTTTATGCGGATTCTAGCGCTTGAGACGGCTACCGAGGCGTGTTCGGCGGCCTTGTATCTGGATGGGGAGACCTTAGAGCGGTTCGAAATGGCGCCGCGCCGGCATGCCCAGCGGATTCTGCCGATGCTGGAAGAATTGCTGGCGGAAGCGGGACTGGCTTTGGAAGCGCTGGATGCCTTGGCCTTTGGCCGCGGTCCCGGCGCCTTTACTGGCCTTCGGATCGCGGCCGGAGCGGTGCAGGGATTGGCGCTTGGAGCCAATCTTCCGGTAGTGCCAGTTTCGACTTTAGCGGCTTTGGCTTGGGAGGTGTTTTGCGGCAGCGAGGCTGAATACGCTCTGGCAGCGCTGGATGCACGCATGGGCGAGGTGTATTGGGGAATCTATCGAAGAGGCTGCGACCTGGTGATCCCTGAGTCGATCATTGCGCCTGAAAGCGTGGTTTTTCCGGACGAGGTCAAGGGGATCGGCATCGGTCCAGGCTGGAAGGTGTATGGCGAGGTTCTACGCCGGCGGTTGGGGGAAGAGCGGCTGCTTGAGATTTGGCCTGAGCGCTTACCCAGGGCCTTGGCAGTGGCACGGCTGGCAGCAGCAATGTTCGCCAGGGGCGAGGCGGTAGCCGCAGAGCAGGCGCTGCCGGTATATTTACGCGAACGGGTCGCTAAGGTGGCGGGCTGACAATCTAATAGTGGTCAACAACCAGGGGCGGACGTGTTACTCTATGTTTTTTAGTATGGCAGCGCATGGCCCAATATTTTCAAATCCATCCTGACAACCCCCAACCGCGCCTGATCCGGCGGGCGGTGGAAATCCTCCAGCAGGGAGGGGTGATCGTCTATCCCACCGACTCCTCCTATGCGTTGGCTTGCCGGATCGACGCCGTCAAGGCCCTGGAACGGATCCGGCGCATCCGTCAGCTTACAGAGAGGCACAATTTCACCTTGGTCTGCCGAGACTTGTCTCAAGTATCTCAGTTCGTGCGCCTGGGTAACGAGGCCCATCGCCTGATCAAGGCCCTGACCCCGGGGGCTTATACCTTCGTCCTCAGGGCCACCCGCGAAGTGCCCAGGCGTCTGCAGCATCCAAGCCGCAAGACGATCGGGATTAGGATCCCTGACCATCCGGTAGCCCAGGCGCTGGTGGCTGAACTCGGGGAACCCTTGTTCAGCACCACCTTGATTCTACCTGGGGAGGAGACGGCATTGGAGGATCCGGAAGAAATCCGCGACCGCCTGGAGAAGCAGGTAGACCTGGTGATCGATTCCGGAGTCATCCTCTACGAGCCTACCAGCATCGTCGATTTGACCGAAGACGTGCCCGAAGTCGTGCGTTTGGGTAAAGGCCGGGAGAAACTAGCAGCCGTGTTAGGATAATCGAATGGAAGAATTGACTTTAGCTCAGAAGCTTTCTATCTGGGCGTTACCGATTCTGTTTGCCATCACCTTGCACGAGGTCGCCCATGGGCTCGTGGCTTGGTGGTGTGGGGACGAGACCGCCAAGCGCTTGGGGCGCCTGTCCCTGAATCCCTTAAAGCACGTCGATCCGCTGGGGACGATCGCAATGCCGCTGGTGATGATGCTGCTTGGCGGGTTCATCTTCGGCTGGGCTAAACCGGTTCCGGTAGATTACGGCAGATTGCGCCATCCTAAGCGCGACATGGCCCTGGTGGCGCTGGCCGGTCCTGGCGCCAATTTGGGGATGGCCTTGGGATGGGCGTTGCTCGCCAGGCTCGGAGTGGGGCTAGAGTGGCCTTATGTATCGGTGCCTTTGGTTTACATGGGTGCGGCCGGGATTTCTTTCAACCTGGTGTTGATGGTGCTCAATCTGTTGCCGCTGCCGCCCCTGGACGGCGGGCGGGTGCTGGTAGGAGTCTTGCCGTTGTCCTGGGCGGATAGAGTGGCGCAATTGGAACCCTATGGCCTGCCGATTTTGCTGCTTTTGTTGATAACCGGCCTCCTGGGGCGGCTGCTGGGGCCGGTGATTTTCTCCATGCAGGGTTTTTTCTTCAGTTTGGCCGGTCTGACATGAGCCCAACGGCCCCGGTCGCCAAGATCTATGGTGCTCCGCTCACAGCCCTTCCTGACAATCTTTATATTCCCCCCGACGCGCTGCGGGTATTTCTGGAAGAAACCTTCGAGGGGCCGCTGGACCTTTTGCTCTACCTGATTCGGCGCCGCAATCTCGACATCATGGCGATTTCTATTGCCCAAGTGACCGAGCAATACCTTGAATACATTGCCCTGATGGAGGGCCTTAAGATCGAACTGGCTGCCGAATATCTATTGATGGCCGCGATCCTGGCCGAGATCAAATCGCGTTTGCTTCTGCCCCAGCCGACCGCCGAGGCCGAGGAGGAAGATCCACGTGCCGAATTGGTGCGACGCCTTAAGGAGTACGAGCGCTTCAAACAGGCCGCTGCCGCGTTGGACAAACTGCCTCGGATAGCGCGCGACGTTTTTCCGGTGTGCGTCGATCCAGGCATTCCGCTTCGACCGAAGGCCGAGCCTCGAATCGGCCTGGAAGAGCTGGCTGCGGCGCTGCGCCAGGTATTGGCCCGCGCTGAACGGTTCTGCGTCCATGCTATAGAACGCGAGACCCTGTCGGTGCGCGGGCGCATGGCTGACATCCTCGATCGCCTGCGCAAGGCCTCAGTCCTGGAGTTCGAGAGTCTTTTCGACCCTGGCGAAGGCCGTGCTGGAATGGTGGTAACTTTTCTAGCCTTGCTCGAACTGTGTCGAGAAGGCTTGGTGGAGATCCTCCAGAGCGAACCCTTGGCCCCGCTTCGCGTCCAACTTCGATGAGCTTGAAGCAGATCGTCGAGGCGCTTCTATTTGCTTCTCCCGAACCCATGGATACTCGCCAGTTGCTGTCGCTGCTGGCAGACGAAGGGGTAGAACGGGAGGAACTGGAGGCCGTGCTGGCCGAATTGACCGGCGATTACCGCGGGCGTGCCCTTGAGTTGGTGCGCGTAGCAAGCGGTTGGCGTTTTCAGGTCAGGCGCGAGCTGGCCCCGTGGGTCAGCCGCTTGTTTCCAGAAAAAACCGGCCATTATTCCCGCGCCCTTCTGGAGACTCTGGCCATCATCGCCTATCGCCAACCCGTCACCCGCGGCGACATCGAGGCGATTCGAGGGGTGGCGGTCAGCGGCAGTATTTTAACCACCCTCAAGGATCGGGACTGGATTCGGGTTGTGGGGCATAAAGAAGTTCCTGGACGCCCGGCGCTGTTTGCCACGACTAAACGCTTCTTGGACGATTTTAATCTGGAGTCTTTAAGTCAATTACCTCCGCTATCGACCGATGCCGAAGCGAGTACAAGCTAATTCCCGCCGTCCGCTTCTTGGGCCTGAAGCTCAGTCCGGCGTGCGCCTGCAAAAGGTGCTGGCCCACGCAGGCTTAGGCTCGCGCCGCCAGATCGAACAGTGGATCCGCGAGGGCCAAGTCCAAATCAATGGTCGAGTGGCCAGTTTAGGCGATCGCTGGCATAAAGGAGACCGGGTTCGGATCAAAGGCCGGCCAGTCAATCTGGACAAGCGCTTGAGCGGCGAGGTTCGGGTGCTGGCCTACCACAAACCGGCCGGAGAGATCGTTACCCGCCGCGACCCGCAAGGCCGGCCCTCGGTATTTGAGCGGCTGCCAAAGCTGGCTAAGGGACGCTGGATCGCGGTGGGAAGGCTGGACCTCAATACCGAAGGACTGCTCTTGTTTACCAATCAGGGGGAACTGGCCGACCGTCTCATGCATCCTTCGGCTGGACTGGAGCGGGAGTACGCCGTCCGGATCTACGGCCGGGTTACCGAGACCTGGCTTGAGCGGTTGCGCCGGGGAGTGGAACTGGAGGATGGCCTAGCCCGGTTCGAGGCGATCGAACCTGCCGGCGGGGAGGGTGCAAACCGCTGGTACAAAGTCGTGGTGAAGGAAGGCCGCAACCGGATCGTGCGGCGCTTGTGGGAATCGGCGGGCGTGACCGTCAGCCGCTTGATCCGCATCCGTTACGGGCCGATTCTCCTGCCTGCGGGGCTTGCGGTCGGGCGCGTCCGCGAGCTCGGTCAGGCCGAAATCAAACTGCTGGAGAACTTGCTTGGCGAATGAATCATCTGGAAAAACTGGTGCGCCAGTTTTACCAATGGCGAGGCTACATCGTCCGTGGTAACGTCAAGGTCGGAGCGTTGTCCCATGGCGGTTGGGAGGGAGAATTGGACGTGGTCGCTTATCATCCCCAAGTGGGTCACTTGATTCACCTGGAACCCTCCATGGACGCCCAGCCTTGGCCATGGCGCGAGGTTCGTTTCCGCAAGAAATTCGAGCTCGGGCGCCGCTATATCTGCCAAGATGTGTTTCCTTGGTTGGAACCTACAACCCCGCTCGAGCAGGTGGCTATTCTGGTCAGCGCCGCCAGAAAGGAGTTGGGCGGCGGGCGAGTGGTCTCGATCGACGAGTTCGTCGCCACCGTCAAGGACGCGATCTTAAAACGCGGCCCGATGCGCAAACACGCCATTCCGGAGGAGTTTGACCTGCTGCGTACTTTGCAGCTCGCCTTGTGCGGTTACGTCAAGCCGGTGGAAACCTAATGCGCATCGCGCTGAAAATCGAATACGACGGCAGGCGCTATGCCGGCTGGCAATACCAGGCTCACAGCCCTTCCATCCAGGCGCTCGTCGAGACGGCGCTGGGCAGGATCGCCGCCCATCCAGTGCGGACAGTCGCTTCCGGCCGCACCGATGCCGGCGTCCACGCCCTGGAGCAAATCGTCCATTTCGACACCGAAGCCGAGCGTCCCGAGCGCGCTTGGGTACAGGGAACCAACACCCAGTTGCCCGAGGACGTGCGGGTGGTTTGGGCGAGGCAGGTGGAACCGGGTTTCCATGCCCGCAATCAGGCGCTCGCCCGCTGGTACCGGTATCGGATCCTCAACCGTCCGGTAGCGTCGGCCTTGCTATGCGGTCGGGTCACCTGGTGGTATCATTTTTTGGACGTGGAGCGGATGCAGGCCGGTGCGGCCTACTTGATTGGCGAGCACGATTTTTCCTCGTTCCGAGGACCATACTGCCAATCTAGAAGCCCGTTCAGGCGGGTTTATCTGCTCGAGGTGGCGCGCGTGGGCGAGGAAGTGTGGGTGGATGTTGTAGCCAACGCCTTCCTGCACAATATGGTGCGCAACATCGTCGGGGTCCTAATCGCCATCGGCAGCGGCAAAGAGCCGCCAGAGTGGGCAGGAGAGGTCCTGGCAGCGCGCAGCCGCAGCGCCGCAGGGATAACCGCCCCGGCGGACGGACTGTATCTGGCCGGGGTGTGGTATCCGGAGCGGTTCGGTTTGCCGCGACAGCCGATTTTTGGCCGGTTGCCGCAGGATTTGAGGCGAGTCAATTGTCATTTCGAGCGAAGCGAGAAATCTTCAGGTTGAAGGGACAGGATTTCTGCTTTGCAGGCTCGAAATGACAACAGCGAGTGGAGCTTAGATTTTGTCGGGAATTCGGGTTAAAATTTGCGGATTCACTAGGGTGGAGGATGCGCTGGCGGCGGCGCGGTTGGGAGTCGACGCGATCGGTTTGGTGTTTTATCCGCTCAGCCCGCGTGCCGTGGAGGTGGAACAAGCCCGGCAGATCGCCCAGGCCCTGCCGCCTTTCGTGACCACCGTGGGGCTGTTTGTCGATGCCGAGCCTGCTGCAATCGAGGCGGTTTTACGCCGGGTGCCGTTGGATCTGATCCAGTTCCATGGCGCTGAGACCCCCGCCGACTGCGAGCGCTTCGGGCGGCCTTACATCAAGGCCATCCGCATGCGCCAAGGGGTAGATCTGCGGCGCGAGGCCGAGCGTTTCCAAACGGCTCGGGGATTGCTGGTCGACGCTTACGATCCGGAGAGGCCGGGGGGAACGGGACAGCGTTGCGATTGGGATAAGATCCCCAAGGACCTGCCCAAGCCGCTGATCCTGGCAGGGGGGCTCGAACCGGGAAACGTGCGCGCGGCTATCGCCCACGTCCAGCCCTGGGCGGTAGATGTCAGCTCCGGTGTGGAGTCAGCCAAAGGAGTCAAAGATTACGCCAAAATGGCGGCATTTTTACGCGAGGTACGCGATGGCTACAGCGCCTGAACAAAAATATTGCTTTCCGGATGAGCGCGGCCATTTTGGCCGCTACGGCGGCATCTTTGTCGCCGAAACCCTGATGTATCCCCTGGAAGAACTGACCCGAGCTTATCTGAAATACTTGCGCGATCCTGAATTCCTAGCGGAATTGGACCAGGACCTCAAAGATTACGTCGGCCGCCCTTCCCCCCTGTACTACGCCGAGCGCTTGAGTCGGGAACTCGGCGGGGCGCAGATTTATTTAAAGCGCGAGGACTTAAACCACACCGGCGCCCACAAGATCAACAACACCGTCGGCCAAGCTCTGCTAGCTAGGCGTATGGGTAAACGCCGGGTCATCGCCGAGACCGGCGCCGGCCAGCACGGGGTGGCGACCGCTACCGTAGCGGCGCGGCTAGGGATGAAATGCGTGGTATACATGGGCGAGGTGGACGTAGAACGGCAGAAGCTCAACGTCTACCGGATGTCGCTTTTAGGGGCCGAGGTGCGGCCGGTGGCTTCGGGTTCCAAAACGCTCAAGGATGCCTTGAACGAGGCTCTGCGCGATTGGGTTACCAACGTCGACGATACCTTTTACATCATCGGCACGGTGGCAGGCCCCCATCCTTATCCGGCCATGGTGCGCGATTTCCAGGCGGTGATCGGGCGCGAGGCCAAACGGCAAATCCTGGAACGGACTGGGCGCCTTCCCGACGCGCTGGTGGCTTGTGTTGGCGGCGGATCCAACGCCATCGGTCTGTTCTATCCGTTTTTGGAGGACGAGGTCGCGCTTTACGGGGTCGAAGCTGCCGGCGAGGGGATCGCTACCGGTCGCCATGCTGCGTCTCTGTGCGCCGGTCGGCCGGGGGTGCTGCACGGCAACCGGACTTATTTGCTGGAAGATGCCGACGGTCAGATTATCGAAACCCACTCGATTTCCGCCGGGCTCGATTATCCGGGGGTAGGCCCCGAGCACGCCTGGCTCAAAGATACCGGCCGGGCCAATTATGTCAGCGTCACCGACGATGAGGCCCTGCAAGCCTTCCACCGCCTGACCCGAACCGAAGGCATTCTGCCTGCGCTGGAATCGAGCCATGCCGTGGCGTATGCTATGCAACTGGCGCAGCAGATGGATAAGGATCAGATAATTATCGTTAATCTATCTGGCCGAGGCGACAAAGACATTCATACCGTAGCGGCCCGGGAGGGGCTTGCGCTGTGAGTCGGATTCAGACCGCTTTTGCGAGTTTGGCCCGCCGCGGGCGCAAGGCGCTGATTCCCTTCATCACCGCAGGCGATCCTAGCCCGGAGTTTACGGTGCCGTGGCTCCACGCTATGGTGGCTGCGGGCGCCGACATCCTGGAGTTGGGGGTGCCGTTCTCCGATCCGATGGCCGACGGACCGGTGATCCAGCGCGCCAGCGAGCGGGCCTTGGTTCACAAGCTCGGCTTGCGTGGGGTGCTCGACATGGTCGCCGAGTTCCGCCGCCAGGATGCGGATACTCCGATCGTTCTGATGGGCTATCTCAACCCGATCGAATGTATGGGCTACCGGGCTTTCGTCGCAGCGGCTAAAAATGCCGGGGTGGATGGGGTGCTGACCGTGGACCTCCCGCCCGAGGAGGCTAAGGAAGAGATGCTGCCCCTTTTGTACCAAGCCGGCATCGACCCAATCTTTCTGCTGGCGCCCACCAGTACCCCCGCGCGCATCCAGCAGGCCGATAGGTTCGGACGCGGTTATCTTTATTACGTCTCCCTCAAAGGGGTGACTGGTGCAAGCCACATGGATACGGAAGACGTGGCGGCCAGGTTGGCTGCGGTGCGCTCCTTGACGCACCTTCCGCTCGGGGTGGGGTTCGGGGTCAAAGATGCGCACACGGCGGCTACAATCGCCAAGTTTGCGGATGCGGTGGTGGTGGGTAGCGCCCTGGTTCAAAAAATAGAGGAAAACCTCACCCGTCCAGACCGGATCGAGGCGGCCATCACGTCCCTGATCGTAGCAATGCGCGAGGCAATGGAGAGTCTATGAGTTGGTTTCAAAAGCTAGTGCCGGCCCGGATCCGGACCAATGGCAACCGCAAGGCCACGGTTCCGGAGGGGCTGTGGAGCAAGTGCCCAGCGTGCAGCGCTATCCTGTACAAGGCCGAGCTGGAGAGGAACTTAGAAGTCTGCCCCAAGTGCAATCACCATATGCGGATTTCTGGCCGCCGCAGGCTGCATTTTTTCTTGGACCCAGAGCAGCGGGAGGAAATCGGAGCCAATCTGCGCTCGGCCGATCCTTTGAAGTTTAAGGATACCAAGCGCTATAAGGACCGCCTGGCCCAAGCCCAGAAAGAGACCGAGGAAACCGAGGCGCTGATAGTGGTGCGCGGCCTGCTCAAAGGCCAGCCGTTGGTGGCGGCGGCGTTCGATTTTAATTTCATGGGGGGATCGATGGGGTCGGTGGTGGGCGAACGCTTCGTCCGCGGCGTCAACCGAGCCCTGGAAGAAAAGATCCCGCTGGTGGTGTTTACCGCTAGCGGGGGGGCACGCATGCAGGAATCGCTGCTGTCTCTGTTCCAAATGGCCAAGACCTCGGCGGCGCTCGCGCGCTTGGCAGGGGCGGGATTACCTTACATTTCTGTGATGACCGATCCGACCATGGGGGGGGTGTCGGCGAGTTTGGCCATGCTCGGAGATCTGAACCTCGCCGAACCGGGGGCGCTGATCGGATTTGCCGGTCCCCGGGTGATCGAACAGACGGTGCGAGAGAAGCTGCCCGAAGGCTTCCAGCGCAGCGAATTTTTGCTCGAACACGGTGCGCTGGATATGGTAGTGGACCGCCGCGACTTGCGCGACACCATCGCCAGTTTGCTGGCAATGCTGCTCCAGACCAAAGCCGAAGCCGTGGCTGAGACGACCCCGGTCCAGACTGAAATCGGGACAGAAGCGCTGCCGGCCATTCCCTTGGACGGCCTCCCGGAAGGCGAAGCAGGCCAAGAGTTCTAGCGTTTATGCGCTTTCCCAAGCTTTCGGACTGGCTGGCCTGGCAGCAGGCTTTCCATCCGCGCTGGATCGACCTTGGGCTGGAGCGGGTTCGCAAAGTGTTCCAAGCGCTTCGTCCTGGTTACTGTCCGCCTTTGACCTTCACTGTCGGTGGTACCAACGGCAAGGGTTCCTGCGTGGCGCTGCTAGAGTCCATCCTACGCGCGCAAGGACTCAAGGTGGGAGCATATACCTCGCCCCATATCCTGCGTTACAACGAACGCATCCGCATCGATGGGGTGGAGGTAGCGGACGAAGCTATCGTCGAGGCTTTTGACAAGATCGACGCGGCGCGGGGCAATACGAGTTTGAGCTTTTTCGAGTTCGCTACGCTGGCGGCGCTGGAATTGTTCGCCTGCGCAGAAGTCGAGGTGCAGGTATTGGAGGTAGGGATGGGGGGGCGTTTGGATGCCGTCAACATCATCGATGCCGACGTAGCCGTGATCGCTAGCATCGACCTCGATCACCAACAGTGGCTTGGAGGGACACGCGATCTCATCGGCCTGGAAAAGGCAGGGATCTTCCGCCCCAAACGGCCGGCGGTGGTCGGCGACCGCGATCCGCCCAAGTCGGTCTTGGACCATGCCAAGGCGCTTGAAACCTTGCTTTGGTGCCTGGGGCGCGAGTTCGATCATCGGCTCTCCGGATCGAGCTGGGATTGGTCCGGACCGGAGGGCGTTCTGCCATCTCTGCCTTTGCCGGCCTTGCCTGGGCGCCAGCAGTTGGACAATGCGGCTACCGTGTTGGCGGCCTTGGCGCACCTCAAGGATCGCCTGCCGGTGTCGGAGCGGGCGATTCGCTTGGGGCTCGAAGCGGTTCAGCTTCCCGGGCGGTATCAGCTCCTGCCAGGCATTCCCCCGGTCTTGCTCGATGTGGCCCACAACCCGCAGGCAGCAGGGCTTCTGGCCGAGCATTTGCGGAGTTGTTATCCCGGAAGGCGCATCCTGGCCTTATTCGCAGTGATGGCCGACAAGGACATCGAGGGCATTTTGCGGCGGATGGGCCAGACGGTGAGTATATGGGCACTGGCGCCGCTCTCGGACAATCCCCGCGCGGCCAGCGAGGAGCAGATCACCCAAGTGTTCCAAAAGCTTGGTCTGCCTTTACCCTTGAGGGGATTTGCCTCTTGCACCCAAGCTTTCGAGGTCTTGCAGCAACAGGCAGGTCCAGACGACCTAATCGTGGCGTTCGGCTCGTTTTTTTTGATCGCAGCGCTGTTGAAGGCGCGGGGAGAGGGATGGACATCCGCCTGAAACGGCGCCTGGTCGGGGCCGCGGTGCTGATGCTGCTGGCAGTCATCTTTTTGCCGGTGCTGTTTGAAAAAGGGCTGCAAGACGAGGTAAATTTCGATCTGCCGACCGAGCCTTTTGTCCCTTTGCAAGAGCCATTGCCTTCCGCCTGGGTGATCGATCTGGGGAGTTTCACCGACCAACAAAGCGCAAAAATCCTTCAAGGCCGGCTGCGGGAAGCCGGTTTTGCCGCGTTCGTCGACAAAGCAGACAGCGACCAGTATCGAGTCAAGGTCGGTCCGATGCCGGATAAAAGCCAAGCCGAAGCGGACGCAGCGGCAGTCAAACGGCGCTTGAATTTAGACGCCGTCATCACTCCTTATCCTGACTGATTCTCTTCTAGCCTTCGTCACTGGCTCAGGCGTTCAGTAATAGTTTCTTAAAAAGAAACTTAGTAGAGTTTAAACAATACATTATTTATGTGATAAATATAACGAGGCCTAACCTTAAAGGAGATGATGGCTATGATGAAGAAACTGCTGTTGATATTGGCATTGGTGATCAATGGTTTGCCGCTTGCGCTTGCTGGGAATGCCCCAGAGCATGCTGCGCTGGGTACCCTTGCGCAGTGGAACGCTGCGCTTAAGCGAGGCAAACTGGATGAATTGCTGCGGTTGTATGCCAAAGATGCGCTGGTGGTATTGCCGGATGGGAAAGCGGTCAAAGAACCGGCGGCAATCCGGGAGTTCTGGCGACATCTGCTCGCCGAGCACGCAGGACATTATGCGCTGGATTTGGACAAGGTGCTCTTCGCCAAGGACGATACCGTGGTCTCTACCCTGCGCTGGTCCAACCTCGATGGTGGCTTAAAGTATTCCTACGAGGGGGTTATCTACAGCGTGTTCAAACGCCAGCCAGACGGCAGCTGGAAAGCTCAGGTTCAGCGTTGGAATTGAGCTTAGGGCGCCCGAGAACAGCGCCCTAAGTCTAGCCATAATGGGTTGCCACGTAACGTTCGACAATGGCTTGGAACTCCTCGGCGATCCTGTCTCCTTTTAAAGTGACAGTCTTCTGGCCGTCCTCGTAGACTGGCGCGACCGGGATTTCCCCAGTACCTGGCAAGCTGATGCCTAGATTGGCATTTTTGCTCTCGCCCGGTCCGTTGACTACGCACCCCATTACCGCCACGTGCATATTTTCCACCCCCGGATAGCGGGTTTTCCACTCCGGCATCTTGGCCCTTAAGAAATCTTGAATCTGTTGTGCCAAGCGCTGGAAATAATCGCTGGTGGTGCGGCCGCAACCGGGACAGGAGATCACCATTGGAGTAAACGACCTAAGTCCCATAGTCTGGAGGATTTCCTGCGCCACGATGACTTCCCGGGTTCTTGAGGTTCCAGGTTCGGGGGTCAGCGAGATGCGGATGGTATCGCCTATTCCTTGCTGCAGTAGTACCGCCAGCGCGGCGGTGGAGGCGACGATCCCTTTGGTGCCGATGCCAGCCTCGGTCAGCCCTAGATGCAGAGCATAGCGGCAACGCCTGGCGAGTTCCTGATAGACCGCAATCAGTTCCTGTACTCCGCTCATCTTGCAGGAAATGACGATGCGTTCGGCGGGGAGGCCAAGCTCTTCGGCTCGGGCAGCACTTTCTAGGGCGGAAGTGATGACCGCATCGCGCATCACCTCGTTCAGATCGCGTGGGGTCGGCAGCTTGGCATTCTCGTCCAAAAGCCGCGCCAGCACGCTCTGATCTAGGCTGCCCCAGTTGACTCCGATCCGTACCGGTTTGTCATAGCGGCAGGCAAATTCGATCATCTGGGCGAACTGGACATCGCGTTTGCTGCCTCGGCCCACGTTGCCGGGATTGATCCGGTACTTGGCCAGAGCCTCAGCGCAGGCCGGGTGATGAGCGAGCAGCTTGTGCCCGTTAAAGTGGAAGTCCCCGACCAGCGGGACGTTATAACCTAGCCGATCCAATTCCTCGCGGATTTTAGGCACGGCGGCTGCGGCTTCCTCGGTATTGACGGTCACGCGGACGATTTCCGAACCGGCCCTGGCCAGTTCTATGACTTGTTCAACGGTGGCGGTGACGTCTTCAGTTGGGGTATTGGTCATGGACTGGACCACGATCGGCGCTCCGCCGCCGATCTGGACGTGGCCAACTTTGACGCCGAGTGAGGGTCTTCTGGAGACGACAGGGGTACTCATACGGGAGATTTTGCGGCTAGTATTTAAACCAGGAGCACATTATAAAGCGAAAAGCGGCGATCGTGAGGATTCAATATTTTTCCGACATCCATCTAGAATTCTGCGATTTCGAACTCCCCCAGGTGGACG
This sequence comes from Methylohalobius sp., assembly GCA_046295755.1. Taxonomy (GTDB): domain Bacteria; phylum Pseudomonadota; class Gammaproteobacteria; order Methylococcales; family Methylothermaceae; genus Methylohalobius. The sequence goes on along the minus strand of JBKBMR010000003.1, from coordinate 6,204 downwards.
CGGATGTCATCGTCGCCGCCGGCGACATCGGCCTTGGTCTCGATGGATTGCATTGGCTGGCCAGACAGGGGCGGCCGGTGGTGTATGTGGCCGGTAATCACGAATTCTACACCCACGAACACGGTACTCTGCTTGCTGAGTTAGAGCGGTCTGCAAAAGGCAGTTCAGTGCATTTCCTCGAAAACCGCAGCTGCGTGATCGAGGGTGTGCGTTTCTTAGGCTGCACCCTGTGGACCGATTTGGGGGGCGGTGAGGAAGACGTAGCGGCGCTAGAAGATTCGGTCAATGATTTTCGCAAGATTCGGTTCGGCAATGATGCTTATCACCTACGGCATTATCGGTGGCTGCATCACCGTTCTCGCAATTGGCTGGAAGGGGCGCTTAGCACCCCGTTTGGCGGGCCTACCGTAGTCGTCACTCATCACGCGCCTACTTTCTGGAGTTGGGACGGTTGGCCAAGCGCCGCAAATCGCTTTGCCTATTGCAACGATCTTAGGGAATTGATGTACAAATACGAAATCGCTTTCTGGTTTCATGGCCATACTCATGCAGTTTGGGATTATCGCTGTGCCGATACCAGAGTCCTATGTAATCCCCGCGGCTATCATGGCTACAAGCTGGTCGAGGGCTTCCGCGCGGATCGGGTAGTGATTCTGTAGCGACGCGTGGCTTCTTTCCTTTCGTCCAAGGCGTGCTACTTTTTATGGTAGAGCAAGTAGAATCAGAGAAGAGGAGTACCCTTGGACATTGCAACACTCATTGGCTTCCTGGGTGGCTTGGGCGTAATCATCGCCGCCATCGCCACCGGTGGTAACTTAAGCCAGTTCGTGGACGTCCCATCCATCCTGATTGTATTCGGCGGGACAGTGATGGTCGTGCTGATGAAGTTTACCTTGAGCGATTTCGTAAGGTCGTTTAGCGTGGCAGCGAAAGCGTTTTTTAACAAGCGGGAGGATCCGGTCAAGCTGATCGAAGAGGTGGTGCGTCTGGCGGATGTGGCGCGCAAGAATGGCCTTTTGGCCTTGGAAAACGAGACGGTTAACAATCCTTTTCTGAAGAAAGGGATCAATATGTGCGTGGATGGTTACGACCCAGCCTTGATTCGCAAGATGCTGTCGGAGGAGATCCATCAGACCATCAAGCGCCATGAGACCGGACGCGCGGTGTGGCAAGCGGTGGGAGACGTGGCGCCAGCGTTTGGGATGATCGGGACTTTGGTCGGATTGGTGCAGATGCTCGCCAATATGTCCGATCCTTCTAGCATCGGCCCGGCGATGGCGGTAGCGATCCTGACCACTTTGTACGGGGCGATTATCGCCAACGCGGTCGCACTCCCTTTGGCGGATAAACTGACTTTGGTGAGCAATTACGAGCAGCTTACCAGGTCCTTGATCGTCGAGGCGATCAACGGCATCCAGGAAGGATTGAACCCTAAGATCTTGGAGGCATTGCTCAATACTTATTTGCCGGAGAAGAAGCGTCCAAGCAGCGAGTGAGGGAAAGCGATGGCCGAGGAAACCGAATGTCCAAAATGCAAACCCGGTGCCCCGATGTGGGTGGTCACCTTCGGCGATATGATGAGCTTGTTGTTGTGTTTTTTCGTTCTGCTGCTCTCGTTCGCGACCATGGACGTCATCAAGTTTCGCCAGATGGCCGCTTCGCTCAAGAATGCTTTTGGCGTGCAGACCGAGATCGAGGCCTATGAGACGGTCAAGGGAACCAGCGTGGTGGCCGAACATTTCACTCCAGGAACGGTGGAGCCTACCCCCCTAGACCAAATTCGCCAGAAAACCACCGAAGAACAGCCTTATCTGGACATCCCTGAGAATGCCGAAAACTTAAGCCCACAAGAACTCGAAGAGCGTTTCGAGGCGCTGCAGCTCAAAAAACTGGAGGAAGAAGCGAAAAAAATCCGCGAATCGTTGGTCGATGAAATCAAGGCCGGAAAAGTCAGCGTCGAGACGGAAAAGTGGCGGATCATCATCCGCATCCATGAAAAAGGGTCGTTTCCTTCCGGGAGCGCGGTTTTGCACGCCGGTTTCAGTTCTTCCATGGCTAAGATCGCCGAGGCGGTCAAAGCAAGCCGCGGCAAAATCGTCGTCGCCGGTCACACCGACGACGTGCCGATCGTCAACGAACGCTATCGTTCCAACTGGGAGTTATCGGCAGCGCGTGCGGTGACCGTAGCCCACGAGTTGCTCAAAGGAGGAGTAGACCCCAAGCGGATGATGGTGGCAGGCTACGCCGACAATCGCCCTTTGGTTCCCAACGACAGCGCCGATAACCGGGCCAGCAATCGGCGCGTGGAAGTCCTCCTGGAGCAGGAGGGACTGACTAATGAGGACAAAGCGCTGAAAGTTCCACAATCTGGAAGAATACCCAATGAATGAAATCCTATCGAATCAATCCGATCGGCGCCGGTATTTTCGGATCGAGGACGAGATCGTGCTGGTGTATCGAGCGATTTCCCAAGAAGAGGTGCCGGGTCCGGAGTATTTCCAGAGCCAGTTCATCGATCAATTTTCCCTGACTTCGACGTTGGAATACTTGACCCGCGAATCCCAGGTGCAGCTGCGCCTTATCCAGCGGGACTACCCCGAGGTGTCCAAATATCTCGAAACCTTGGAGCGCAAGATCAACGTTCTTGCCCAAGCCTTCATGGTCAGCAGCAACCACCTCGCTGAGCAGCCAACTCATAAGGTAAACTTGAGCGCTTCTGGGATTGCTTTCGATGCCGAGCAGCCCTTGGCCGAAGGTCAAATTTTGGAGTTGAAAATGGTCGTGCCGCCGGCGTTGGTCGGCATTCTGACTTTCGGCAAGGTGATTTATTGCCGAGAGCAACAACCCGGCCGGTATCGGACTGGAGTCGATTTTCTAGCTTTGCGCGACCAGGACCGCGAATTCTTGATTCGGCACGTGGTCAAGCGCCAACTGAGCCTGCTTCGGGAGCAAAAACGATCACCGTCTGATTCGACTTGATATACTCAGGACATGTCCAGTCATGTCCTTTGGCATCCATGCTGACTCCGATGGCCGAAGCTCTGCTTCGATACTTGGCAGATGGTAGGTTTCATTCTGGCCAGGCGTTGGCCGAGGCCTTGCAAACCAACCGTACTACGGTGTGGCAGCACGTTCGATCCCTGCGGGCCTTAGGGGTCGAGGTCAAGGCCGTTACTGGGCGTGGCTATCGATTGGCGCGGCCGCTGGAGCTTTTAGACCGGGAACGGATTTTAGCTGCCCTCGAAATTCCTGCCGCTTGTCCCCCGCCGGCGTTGGAGATTCATGTCTGTCTGCCCTCGACCAACACCCATCTGCTCAAGACCGCCTCGCTGCGCCCTTCCGCCAGCATCTGCCTGGCCGAGACCCAGACTGCTGGCAAGGGGCGGCTTGGGCGTGCCTGGTTATCCCCTTTCGGGTACAACATCTACCTGTCCGTGCTCTGGCGATTTGACCGCGGGGAATCCCTAAGCGGCCTGAGCCTGGCCGCAGGGGTCGCTGCAGTTCGTGCGCTTTCAGAACTGGGCTTTCCAGACCTTAAGCTGAAGTGGCCTAACGACATCCTCTGGCAGGGACGCAAGTTGGGCGGTATTTTGGTCGAGGCCATCAGCGAACCACACGGGCAATGTATCGCTGTGCTTGGGCTTGGGCTAAATCTGTGGCTTTCGCCTGCGGCGGCTGCCGCCATCGACCAAGCCTGGGTGGATGGGTGGACGATTCTGGGCGAGGCGCTGCCCTCGCGAAACTTGATGGCAGCAAAGCTGCTGAGTAGTTTACTGGCCCTGCTGAACGGATATTCTGGCCGCGGTTTTAAGCCTTGGATCGAGGACTGGCGCCGCATGAACTGTGTCCTGGGGCAGCAAGTGAGGGTGAGCCAAGCCGGCTTTGAAATCGAGGCGACTGCCGTGGATGTGACCGAGGAGGGGTTTTTGGTACTGCAACGCGAAGGCCGGCGCCAGATTTTGGCCGCAGGCGATGTGTCGCTTAGGCTCCAGCATGAGTCATGATTTTCTAGAGTTGTTGGTGGACAGCGGCAACAGTCGGCTGAAATGGGGTATTCTGCGCCAGGGAAGGCTTACTCCGGGGCCCCCTCTGGCGACCGCAGGCAGGATCACCGAAACCGATCTAGCCAGGCTTTGGGGAGACCTTTCGGCTACCCCGCGGCGCGTTTGGATCGCCAATGTCGCCGGGGAGCAGGTGGCAGCCTGCTTGCGCGCTTTTGTCCGCGCGCGCTGGCAGATGGAGCCTGAGTTCGTGCGTCCGCAGGCGGCTGGGTTTGGGGTCATCAACGGCTATCTTCGGCCAGAAACCCTGGGCGTAGATCGTTGGCTGGCACTGATCGCAGTGCGTAATCGCTACGCTTTACCGGCGTGTATCGCCGATTGCGGCACCGCTTTGACGGTGGATTTGATCGATGGATCAGGACGGCATCTAGGAGGGTTGATCTGTCCCGGCCTCAAACTGATGGCCGAGGCGCTGACGCAGAAGACCGCCGCTGTGCGCTTGGGAGCGTGGTCCGGTCAAACGGAAGCTTTAGGCGATCATACTGTGGCTGCGGTTCATCTTGGCGCCAGACAGGCGGCGCTGGGGTTAATCGAACGGACGTTTTGGCAGCAGCAAAAGCATCACCCTAAGCTTTGCCTGATCCTGACCGGTGGAGATGCGGCCGAGTTGTGCCCTAAGCTTAAGGTTCCGGCACAGCTAGTGCCTGACTTGGTGCTCGAAGGGCTGGCGGTGATCAGTCGGGGGTGATGGCCAAAAGCTTTGCTTTACTGGGTGTGGTTTGGGGGTGGGTCCCGGACGGGGTTGACAGCCCCCTGCCTAATACCGGTCGACCGGCAATAACGCAAGCTCACCAGGGCCAGGAATTGGGTGCCGAAGATGAGGTTGGCCAACAGCAGATGGAGCGGCTGAATGGCAGGGGGAATCCCCAAGCGTTCCATGCCGATGCCTGTGGCAACCGCCAGAATGGTCAGCAGAGCCAATCCCAGGATGAGGCGAAACAGCAAGTGATCTTGGGGCAGGCGTCGCAGGAACTGCCAAGCTAGCCAGAGGTTGGTGCACAACAGCAGGAAGGCAAACGCTCGGTGGACGTAAAATACCCAGGGCAACTTAAGGGGCCACAAATAACGCTGCGTGTAGGAGTGGGCCTGGGCGATGGTCTCGACGGCTTCGCGCACCTGGGCTCCCAAGATGATCTGGATCAGGGTGATTGCCAGCGCTAGCCCCAAGGCGATTTGCAGCCTTCCGCTTAAGGCATGGGAATTGATGGGGTAAAAATGATCTCTTTGGGAACAGGCGACGGCATAAATCAATAGGGCTGCAATCGCCAAGGCCAGCAACATGTGGGCAGTAATCATGAGCGGATGCAGATTGGTGCTGACCACCACCGCGCCCAGCCATCCCTGGAACCCGACCGCCAGCAAGGCGGTCAGGGCAGTATAGAAGACTTTCGCATCGCGTTTTAAAAACGGAATAGCGAAGACGACCGTCGCGACGATGAGGATGCCGCAAATGACGCCGACGAGCCGGTTGACGTACTCGGTCCAGGTCTTGACCGGATTGAAATCGGTTTTGGCGTACCCCAGGTAGATTTCGTGATAGTTAGGCGGGAGTTGAGAGGCATCGGTGGGTGGAATCCACCTACCAAAGCAGGTTGGCCAATCCGGGCAGCCCATGCCAGCGCCAGAGGCGCGCACGATCGCCCCCGCCAGGATCACCAGGTACACAGCGGCTATAGCCAGGATGCCGATGCGCCGAAAGCGCACGATTGCCTTTTCCATCAAAGTGCCTTAAGGAGAGCATCGAAAAACGCTACTATAGCGGCAGGCCCAAGTCCAAGACAAGGCGCTCTAGGCAAAAAGCTGTTTGGTCAAGTCGGTGTCTTTGAATTCCACCACCTCGATGTTCGGGGGTAGCCCAAAGCGGGCGAAAGCATTCACCTGAGACAGATCAACAGGCAGTGCTTGGCCGCTTCTGACCAGATGTTCCAGATAGGCCACTTGGACCACGTCTACGTAATCGGCCAGTTCGCTGTTCGGCTGGCGTTGCCATTGTAGGTATTCAGTTACCACCTCGATCAGGGTCTGGGGAAAGTTCCAGTTCCTCAAGATCACCTCGCCGATTTGCGGATGCAAAGCTTTAAGCAGGTGATCGAGGCGGATTGGATCGTAAGCCAAGATCGGGGTTTGTTCAGCCAGGGTGAGG
>JBKBMR010000002.1:30309-44679 GCA_046295755.1 Methylohalobius sp. | reverse complement strand
CCTGGCCGGGCGCAAGGTTCAGGCTTTGGCGCTGGAGCCAGGCGGGGAGGGCTAAAGCCGTGGTGCGCATCACCGTGCTGCCTCATCCCGATCTTTGCCCCAAGGGCGCAGTCATCGCCGGCAAACGCGGCCGCACGCTGTGCGACGCCTTGCTCGAGGCTGGCATTGAGATCGAACACGCCTGCGAACAGGCGTGCGCCTGCTCCACCTGTCACGTGGTCGTAAGGGAGGGATTTGCTTTGCTCAAGCCTCCTACCGAGGTCGAGGAAGACATGCTGGACCGCGCTTGGGGGCTTACCCCTACCTCGCGCCTGGCGTGCCAGATCGTGCTCGAGGAAGGCATCGATCTTACTGTCGAGATCCCGCGCTATAGCCGCAACCTGGTCAAGGAGAAAAGCGGATGGCCGCAGTCATCGTCAACGACACCACCCTGCGCGACGGCGAGCAAACCGCTGGGGTAGCCTTCAACGCCGAGGAAAAGCTCGCCATCGCCCGCGCCCTGGCCGCTGCCGGCGTGCCCGAGATGGAGGTCGGCATCCCAGCGATGGGAGCCGAGGAGTGCGAGGTCATCGCCGCCATCGCCGCCCTCAAGCTTCCGGCCAAGCCGATGGTCTGGGGACGGATGTGCGAGCCGGATCTTAAAGCGGCGCTCGCGTGCCAAGTCAAGCGCGTCAACCTCTCGGTGCCGGTGTCGGACATCCAGTTGCGCTACAAACTTGGCCGTTCGCGCGCCTGGGCGATCGAGACCGTGTCCCGATTCGTGCCGCTGGCCAGGGACGCCGGGCTTGAGGTGTGCGTGGGGTGTGAGGACGCCTCTCGGGCCGACCCGGACTTCCTGCTCCAGATAGCCGAGACCGCCCAGCGCGCCGGCGCTTTCCGCCTGCGCTTTGCCGATACTTTGGGGGTGCTGGATCCTATCGGCGCTTTCGCCCGTATCCGGTGCCTGGTGCAGGCCGTGGACCTGGAGGTCGAAATGCACGCCCACAACGATTTTGGCCTGGCGACGGCCAACACCTTGATGGCGGTGCTGGCCGGGGCGAAATCGGTCAACACCACCGTCAACGGCTTGGGCGAACGGGCCGGCAACGCGGCTTTGGAAGAGACGGTCATGGCCTTGCACCAGTTCTATGGTCTGACCACCGGCGTCGAGGCCAAGCGGTTGCCTGAGATCTCGCGCCTGGTGGCGAAGGCTTCCGGCCGAGAGGTGGCGCCCAACAAGAGCATCGTGGGCGAGGCGGTTTTCACCCACGAGTCGGGAATCCACGTCGATGGCTTGCTCAAGAACGCGCTGAACTACCAAGGGATCGATCCCAAGCTCTTAGGCCGCCAGCATCGGCTCGTGTTGGGCAAGCATTCGGGTTCGCACGCGGTGGCAAAGCGCTACCTGGAGATGGGAATCGAGCTCAAGCCAAAGGAGGTAGCCTGGATCCTCGCGCGCATCCGATCCTATGTGAGCCGGACCAAGCAGCCCCCGGGGACGGTCGAGCTGATGGATTTTTACCGTAAGTTGCAGCAAGCAGATTCCTTTTCCGACCTGGAGGTGGGCGGATGAACCCTGTCCTTTTGCGCTTGCAAAAGCTCTCGGCGGCGGAAGAGTTCTTTGAGTTCTTCGGCATCGCCTATCAGCCCCAGGTGGTCCACGTCAATCGCCTGCACATCTTAAAGCGCTTTCACCAGTACCTTAAGCGCGACCCGATTCCGGATGAGCTCGACGAAGAACTGGCCTTTGCCAAGCTCAAAGGGTATTTGATCCGCGCCTACCAGGATTTTGTGACCTCCACCGCCGCCCGCGAAAAAGTTTTCAAGGTGTTTCAGACCAAAGGCGTAGAGGTTCCTTTAGAGAGCCTAAAGCAAAGCCTGAAAGCCAAAAACAGACGGTAACTGGAGAGATACGATGCCCAAACCGATCCGCCACGTATTCGTTTGCACCCAGACCCGCCCGCCCGGACACCCCAAGGGATCTTGCGGGCAAAGGGGGTGTGCAGCGGTGTTTCAAGCCTTCGTCCAGCAGTTCGAGCAAGAACTGCTTTATCGGCACTTTGCGCTGACCGCCACAGGCTGTCTGGGAATGTGCGACTTTGGACCTGCGGTGTTGATCTATCCGGACGGGGTTGTCTACGCCCGGGTCTCGGCTGAAGACGTCGGCGAGATCATCGCCAGGCATCTGGAAAAAGGCGCCCCGGTCGAGCGGCTTTTGGCCCCCGAGGCGCTCTGGGGGTGATGGAACAGCGTGAGATTGGCCTTTAAGTTATGGGCAGGAGAGGCAAAGAGGCCCTGGCAGACGAGTTTTCCGAGGCATTCAGAAACTTCCTGAATGCACCGCCAGCCGGCACCCCGGCTGCAATCATAGAGGTATTGGGGAATGTGGTGCGGGCTGGGGGCGGATGCTTGTCGCCCCACCTGTTTTTGGAGGTCGTCGAACAATCGCCGGTGGCGATTTCCATCACCGATCTTAAGGCTAACATTCTGTATGCCAACCCGCAGTTCAGCCGGGTAAGCGGTTATCCGCTCGAGGAGGTGATCGGCAAGAACGAATCGATCCTATCGGCCAAAATGACGCCCAGGGCCATCTATAGGGAGATGTGGCAATCCTTGCTGGCACAAAAACCTTGGTCGGGAGTGTTGGTCAACCGGCGCAAAAACGGCGAGCATTACCTAGCCGAGCTGAGCGTCACCCCGGTTTTGAACGCGGCGGGAAAAACGACCCACTATCTTGGGATGCACCGCGATGTGACCGAGGTGCATCGCCTAGAACGGCAAGTCCGCAATCAAAAAGCGCTGATCGAATCGGTCGTGAACACGGCGCCGGTGGTGGTTGCCTTGCTCGATGATACCGGGCGCGTGATTTTGGACAATTTGGCGTACAAGGCGCTGAAGGCCGACCTTCAAGGACAAGAACCTGCCGATCTGTTCTTGGCTGAGTTGCGCGCGCTTGACCTGCTCGAGGAAGCCAGGCGCAAAGGCGCCGCTTTCAGCGGCCATGAAGTGCGCGTAGATCCAGGCGGCGGCAGGCCCTTGCGTTGGTTTAGCTGTTCGGGGACCTGGTTCGAGGAACAAAGCCTTAGGGCAGATCATTTTTTCGATTCCCGCATTCAAGCTTATCTCTTGTTGGTGGCCAGCGAAGTGACCCGGCAGAAATATGAACAAGACCAGATGCGCATGAACGCCTTAAAGTCGCTGCTGGCCGAAGAAGAGTTGGTGCAGGGAATGCGCGAGACGCTGGCCGGGGCGATTTTCAAGCTGCAAGCCCCGCTCAACCTGATCCAGGCCGCTGTGGCCATGCTCGAGCGGCGCCCTGTGGACGGCGGAACCCTGCTCCAGGTATTGCAACAAGCCCTGGCCGAAGGGCGGTCGGCGCTTAAGACCTTACAAGCTTCGATGCCGGCAGCCGCTGTAGAGGCGTGGGGGCCGGTGAACCTCAACCAACTCCTGCACGAAGTGCTCAGCCTGTGCACCGACAGGCTGTTGGCGGAAGGAGTCGTGGTCGACTGGAGACCGCAACCGGTGCTGCCTGCGGTGCTGGGGTATGAAAACCAGTTGCGCAACCTGTTCAAGCAGTTGATAGAAAACGCCCTCGACGCCATGGCCGAGGCGCGCTCCAAAGTGCGCGAGTTGCGTATCTGCACGACTACCGAAGACGGTGCCGTCCTGACCTGCATCGAAGACACCGGACCCGGGATCCCCGCGGAGCTTCGGCTTAAAGTGTTTGAGCCTTTCTTCACCACCAAGAAGACGGCTAGGCGCTGTGCTGGGATGGGACTTTCGATCGTGCAGGAGATCGTCAATGAACACTCAGGGACGGTGGAGATCGATCCGGGCTATACCCAAGGCTGTCGCTTCCGGATTCGGTTGCCGATCCGAAATCATCACTCGGACTTGTGAATGAGTTGCAATTTAAGCGAGGCCGGTGTGGACGAGCGTTTTAAGCTGCTCGAAAGCGAACTCGATTCCCTATTTGACCTCATCCGAATCCTCAATCGGCCGCTCAACCTGCACGATACCCTGACCGCTGCGCTTGAAGTGTTGCACGAGCAGGCCGGTTTGCAAAAAGGGCTGATAGCGCTCATCGATCCCGACACCGGCAGGCTTTCGCTCGGCGCCGCGTATGGGGTCGATCCAGCCCAGGCGGATTGCTGCTTGGGCGAGGAGGCGATCGCTTCGGCCTTGCAGTCCGGGAAAGCGGTGATCGTCGAGCGCGTTGCCGATGAATTTTTCCCGTTGAGGACATACGACCTTTTGCCGTTCATCGCCGTGCCCATTCAGGCAGGGGAAGCCACGCTTGGGGTTTTGGCGGCCCAGCCGCGCTTTGAGGCCAGGCTTCTTCCCCAGTGCACCCGCTTCCTGGAAATGGTCGCCGCGCTTTTCGCGCAAAGCCGGCATTTTTCCCAGGCAGGGGCATTGCGCTGCCTCGGGTTCGATGCGCGCGACCGTCAGCGGGAGGCGCGCGGAGAGTATGGATTGCGCAACCTGGTTGGGTCGACGCCGGCGATGCGCAAGGTCTTCGAACAGGTGCGCCAGGTGGCCAAATGGAACACCACGGTGTTGATCCGGGGGGAGTCGGGCACCGGTAAAGAATTGATTGCCCATGCCATCCACTATAACTCCCCGCGGGCTAGCGGTCCGTTCGTCAAGCTCAATGGCGCCGCCCTGGCGGATACGCTCCTGGAATCGGAGTTGTTCGGGCACGAAAAAGGGGCCTTCACCGGTGCAAGCTTTCAGCGCAAAGGGCGTTTTGAGCTGGCCGATGGGGGAACTTTGTTTCTGGACGAAATCGGCGAGATCTCGCCGACCTTTCAAGCCAAACTCCTTAGGGTATTGCAGGAAGGCGAGTTCGAGCGCGTCGGCGGCAGTCAGACTTTGCGCGTGGACGTGCGCATCATTGCCGCCACCAACCGCGATCTGGAAGCAGCGGTAGAAAGCAAGGCTTTCCGCGAGGACCTTTACTATCGCCTCAACGTCATGCCCATTCAGATTCCATCTCTGCGCGAGCGGAAGGAGGACATTCCGGCTTTGGCGAAATTTCTGGTGGAGAAGATCGGGCGCAAACAAGGCCGAAAATTGTCTATCACCGACAGCGCTGTCCGGCTGTTGATGTGCCATAACTGGCCTGGCAACGTGCGGGAACTGGAAAACACCTTAGAGCGAGCAGCGATCCTGTGCCAGGGAGAGGTCATCGACCGGGATGCGATCCTCGAAAGCGGGATCGAGGAAGGCCTAAAGCCGAGTCTGCCGCAAGTGAGCGATCTGAGCGATCCTGAGCTTAGCGAGCGCGAGCGGGTCATCGCGGCGCTGGAACAGGCGGGCTGGGTCCAGGCCAAGGCGGCCCGGCTTTTGGGGATGACACCGCGGCAGATCGCGTACCGGATTTCGACTTTGAAAATCCAGGTGCGCAAGATATAGAGACGGCACTCCTTGAGGAATGCTGCCCGGCGGACCTGCACCTGCACGCTGGCCACTGAGACTGTGCGCCATCCACTCTCGCGAGCTTCCGAACGGGGCCGAAATCGAATACGCGGCTGACTAGGGCACAAAGGGCACACGTCCGGCCGCATCACGACTTACTCCTCGTCCACCGAGTTCGGCAATCCGATCGAGGCGGCAGAACCAAGTCTGCGGGAGTTTTACAGCGAAGTGGTTGAAAGTAGTGGGCCCTGTAGGATTCGAACCTACGACCAAGGGATTATGAGTCCCCTGCTCTAACCGACTGAGCTAAGGGCCCAATTTGCAATCAATCCTCGAGAAAGCTGCGCAGCGCCTCAGAGCGGGAAGGATGGCGCAGCTTGCGCAATGCCTTTGCTTCTATCTGACGGATCCGCTCACGCGTGACGTCGAACTGCTTGCCTACTTCCTCCAGCGTATGGTCAGTGTTCATATCTATTCCAAAGCGCATTCGGAGCACTTTGGCCTCACGAGCGGTGAGGCTGGATAATACTTGTTGCATAGCCTCGCGCAACCCTTCGATAGTGGCGGCCTCGACTGGGGACATTACCTTGGAATCCTCGATGAAATCGCCAAGATGGGAATCTTCGTCGTCGCCGATCGGAGTTTCCATGGAAATAGGCTCCTTGGCGATCTTGAGAACCTTGCGGACCTTATCCTCAGGCATATCCATGCGCCTGGCCAGTTCCTCAGGCGTAGGTTCGCGACCCATCTCCTGGAGCATCTGGCGCGATACCCGATTGAGCTTGTTGATCGTCTCGATCATGTGCACTGGGATGCGGATGGTACGCGCTTGATCGGCAATCGAGCGGGTAATCGCCTGGCGAATCCACCACGTGGCATAAGTAGAAAATTTATACCCGCGCCGATACTCGAACTTGTCGACTGCCTTCATCAAACCGATATTGCCCTCCTGGATCAAATCCAAAAACTGCAAGCCGCGGTTAGTATATTTCTTAGCAATGGAGATGACTAGCCTGAGGTTGGCTTCGATCATCTCCTTTTTGGCGCGGCGTGCTTTGGCCTCACCGATGGAGACGCGACGATTGATGTCTTTGATTTGATCGATACTCAGGTAATTCGCTTTCTCGATGGCCGCAAGTTTGCTTTGCGCACGTCGAATTTCATCGGCGTAAACCTTGAGCGCCTCGGCATAGGGTTCACCGGAATTCAGGTGGGATTTAAGCCATTCGGGATCGGTTTCGTGCCCGACGAAGGTTTCGATAAACAGCTTGCGCGGCATCTGCGCTTGTTTCACGCACAAGTCGAGAATCTGCTTCTCGTAGGAGCGGATCTCTGCCACCACGCCCGCCAGAATTTCGGTCAACTCTTTGAAAAACTGCGGCGTGCGCCGGAACTCCATGAAGATTTCAGCCAGACCGGCATAGGCTTCTTGAGTCCGCTTGTCCTCGTAGCCGTACTGCTCAAGGCACTCTAACACTTTTTGGTAACGAGTCTTGACCTGGGCCAACTTTGCCTTGACCTCTTCCAAATCCGGCCCGCTGGTTGTTTCTTCCACTACCTCAGTATCTTCGTCGTCATGAGCGACGAGCATTTCCTCATCGTCGATCTCATCATCGGTCGGCTCGCCGACCTCGATGAAGTCGGAGATCAGGTCAGTCACCTTGGCTTCGCCTCTGACAACCTGCTCGAAGGAATTGATGAAATGCTCGATCACCGCTGGAAATCGAGACAAGGCCTCAGCTACCTGATTCTGACCTTCCTCGATCCTCTTAGCAAGTTCTAGTTCCCCTTCGCGAGTCAGGAGATCGACCGTACCCATCTCGCGCATGTACATGCGCACCGGATCGGTGGTCCGGCCGAATTCGCTATCTGCCGCTACCAGGGCAGCCGCCACTTCAGCCGCTTCTTCCTCGTCACTCACGACCACATCGGGCAGCAATTGACCATCGTCAGGGGCTTCTTCCACCACCTCGATGCCCATGTCGTTGATCATGGCGATGATGTCTTCTACTTGGTCAGGATCAATGATATCGCTAGGCAAGTGATCGTTGACCTCGGAATAAGTCAAATACCCCTGCATCTTACCCCTGGCAATGAGATCTTTGATCTGAGACTGCTGCTGCTCTCGATTCATAGTAGATTTAACCCATGGATTTACACTTTTCGTCTATAAAGCCGAGTCATTTCGAGCGAAGCGAGAAATCTTCACATGGGTCTCGCGCAGCGAGAAATCCTCTAAGATTTCTCCTCGCTGACGCTCGTCGAAATGACAAATGACATTCCATTCAATGTTGATCGCCCCGGCGGAAGAGAACGTCAAATTATAACCTCACTACAAATATCGTCTACCGATGATCTCGATCATTTCCCATCAAGCTTCGCAATTCAGCCTTTTCCTCCTCGCTCAATCCTTCAGTGTCTGCCTTGTGAGTCAATACCTTAAGGCGTAGCTTCCAGGCTTTCTGCTGGAGGAAAGCGACTGCATCCAGCAGCTCCTTTTCAGGTTCCCGTATCGATTGGAACTCTTTCTGATCCAATAATTCCTGCAACCTTGACAAATACGGGCTGTTTCGAAATTCATCCAACAAAGACGCAGGGGTCAGCTCATCGAGCTTATCTAAAGCCGACACCAGCTGCGCCAGCAATTCTCCATACTGGCCGGCACGTGCCGGTCCGAAGAATCCGGCCGGCAAACGTTCAACCACCCAAGGATGGTGAATCAACAGCGCTACAATTCGTTCTTCGAGGTGTGGCTGCCGCAAGCGGGGGGGGTGTTGCCTAGACTCATTTAGGGGAGTGCGCCTTTCGACTGCCGGATTTCCGGTAAGTTCCGCTAAACGACTCTGCATCATGTGGCGAAATTCACCGCGCGGCAGGCGCAGCAAGAGCGGCCTGGCCCGTTCCTTCAGAGCAACGCGATCTTCCAATTGGGCAAGGTCCATCCCCGCGCTCAACGCGCGGAAAAAATAAGCCGACAGCGGTTCTGCCTGGCGCATGCGACGCTCGAATTCCTGAGCACCTTCCTTGCGGATCAAAGAATCCGGATCCTCCCCTTCCGGCAACCATAAAAAGCTCACCTTACGCCCTGGCTTAAGCTGGGGCAATACTGCTTCGACCGCACGCCAAGCGGCCTTATACCCGGCAGCATCCCCGTCGAAGCAAAACATCAATTCCTCGGCATGCTGGAAGAGCAATTGGATGTGTTCTGAGGTGACGGCAGTGCCCAAAATAGCGACCACATAAGGGATGCCGTGCTGAGCTAAAGCGAGGACATCCAAGTAGCCTTCTACTACCAAGATCCGAGTTGGCCGTCCGCCTGCCTGCAATAATTCATACAGGCCGTAGACCTCGCGGCCTTTATTGAAAGTCTCGGTTTCCGGGGAGTTGAGGTACTTGGGGCCCCGATCGTCCAAGGCGCGACCCCCAAAACCGACGACCTGCCCCAGACGGTTGCGAATCGGAAACATAATCCGATGACGGAAACGGTCATAGTGCCCTCCCTCTTCCCTGGCGATTACCAATCCTGCTTCCTGCAACAGACCGATGTCGAAAAACCGGCTTAAGGTTTCCCAAGCTGGCGGCGCATAGCCCAAACCGTAGCGTAGAGCCGCCTTTCCGTCTACGCCTCGTTGGCGCAAATAATCGACCGCCGCCCGCCCGCCTGCTCCCTTGAGCTGGTGCGCATAAAAGACCGCTACTTCTTGATTAAGCCGATAAATGGCCTGTACGTGTCGGCGCTTTAACTCATCGGCTTCCTGCCTATCTCCCAGTTCACGTGGTACCCTCATACCGTATCGGGTCGCCAGCGCCTCGACCGCCTCCTGAAAGGTCAGGTGATCGTATTCCATCAAGAAGCGAATAACCGAACCAGAAGCCCCACAGCCAAAACAATGGTAAAGCTGCTTGCTCGGGTTGACCGTAAAACTGGGGGTTTTTTCGTCGTGAAAAGGGCAATGGGCTACGAAATTGCGGCCCGTTTTCTTAAGTGGTATGCGGGCATGAATGACCTCGACGATGTCCGCCCGAGTCAACAATTCATCGATAAAGGGTTTAGGGATACGCCCCGCCATCGCTACAGGCAAACGGGGCCATCCATCTCAACCCGGCGTGAGCGCCGCCTTCACTTTGGCGCTCACTTGCCCCAGGTCGGCACGCCCCTGGACCTTAGGCTTGAGTTTGGCCATGACCCTGCCCATATCCTGAACCCCTTGGGCGCCAACCTCGGCTATGGCGCTTTGGATCAATACCTCGATTTCGGCTTCCGTCAAGGCTTGCGGCAGATAAGACTGGATCACCTCCAGTTCGGCTTGCTCTTTCCGTACGAGATCGTCGCGACCTGCCGCCTCAAAGCAGGCGATCGATTCGCGTCGCTGCTTAGCCATTTTATCCAGCACCGCCAGTATCTCAGCCTCGCTCAAATCGGCCCGCGCATCTATCTCGCGCTGCTTGATAGCCGCCAAAATCAGGCGGATTGCCGAAAGCCTTGGCTTGTCACCGCTCTTGAGCGCGGCTTTCATGTCGTCTTGGATACGCTGTTTGAGGTTCATCTTCAAGCAACCGCACGGCCTCGGCGCAGGTTCTCAAGCGCAAGGCGCTCGCGCGACAAACGTTTCAAGTGCCGCTTGATCGCAGCAGCCGCTTTGCGTTTACGCGCCTCGGTGGGCTTTTCATAATATTCCCGACGGCGCACTTCCGACAGGATAGAAGCTTTCTCACAAGCACGCTTAAAGCGGCGCAAGGCAATGTCGAACGGCTCGTTTTCTTTCACTCGAATAGCGGGCATCAAATCTCCTTAAATAAGTTTGATCAAATTTTAAATTATACTCATAAATTCATCCCCCATCCACCAGATTGCGTCCATTGATGACTTGGCTAAACCACCGGCTGTCCAACCTGCTTACGCGCGGAGAACCCTGAATGTGGCTTAAAGCTTTCCATTTGATTTTTATGGTAACCTGGTTCGCCGGATTATTCTATTTGCCCCGTCTGTTCGTCTATCACGCACTCGCTGAGGACGATATTAGCCGAGAGCGGTTCAAGCTCATGGAACGCAAGCTGTACTTTGGGATCATGACGCCGGGAATGATCTTGACCTTCGTATTCGGTTCATGGATGCTAATCGATTATGCCTGGGCGCTGTATGGGGATCAGGGTTGGCTGCACGCCAAACTGATCCTGCTCGTCGGGCTTTTGCTCTACCACCTGGCCTGCGGCAAGTGGCTGCTCGATTTCGCCCACGACCGCAACCGCCACAACCATGTATTTTATCGCTGGGTCAATGAAATCCCAGTGGTATTCCTATTTGCCATCGTGATTCTGGCGACGGTCAAACCGTTCTGATATGGTATCGCCTTCGACGATCGAACTATAGGGCACAATGCTTACCCCTCGCCTTGGCTTTCTGCTTGGCTTCCTGTTTTGCGTTGGTCTGCTTTTAGTGGCGGCCTGGTTCCAATTCGGGAAAGGGCTGGAACCGTGTCCCTTGTGCATTACCCAGCGGGCATTCGTATTGTTTACCGGTCTGGTGCTGTTGGCGGCAGCCTGGCACAATCCGAACTCTTCTGGCCGGAGAGTATATGCTACTCTTGCGGCGCTGCTGGCGCTTGGAGGTGCCACGATATCCGCGCGCCACGTCTGGTTGCAGCACTTGCCCAAAGAAGAGGTTCCAGCTTGCGGCCCGGGCTTGAGTTACGTATTTGAACACCTGCCGCTGACGGAAACCCTCAGGATGCTGGTCAGCGGTACCGGTGAGTGCAGCGAAGTAGCGTGGACCTTCTTGGGACTCAGTATCCCCGGCTGGACCCTAGTGGCGTTTTTGCTGTTGGCCAGCTGGTCGCTTTGGAACGGTTGGTGTAACGAGGCTTAATCTATCCCCAGGCGCTCGTGCAGCGGACTGCGCCTGGGAAAGTGGGCGCGCAGAAATTCCATTTGATCACTCAAGATTCTGCGACCCTGCAGGTAAATATATTCGGCATGAGTCGGGGTGAAGGGAATCGCGAGGAGTTCCATGCCTGCCTCCTCCGGCGTACGGCCGGCCTTGTGATTGTTACAGCGCTTGCAGGCAGTCACTACGTTGTTCCAGGCGTCCAAGCCGCCTTGGCTCAAAGGGGTGACGTGGTCGCGAGACAAGTCGCGATGCAAAAACCGCCCCCCGCAATACAGGCACAGGTAATTGTCACGCCGGAACAAAGTCCGGTTACTGAGGGGAGGCGTGTAATCCGAACGGTGATGCTTGCTCTGTGGGCCATGGCCGTAGGTGGCAATAATGGAGTTGATCTCGATCACGCTACGCCGCCCGCTGCGGGCATTGATTCCCCCCCGGATCTGGTACAGGCGCGTGCCGCAGGTGTAAGCCACTTGATCTAGGCAATACAATTTGACCGCTTCCTGATAATCGATCCATTCCAGCGGCAGGCCGGAAGCGTCAGTGCGTAGCACCTGCAACGACAACGGGTTCATCAAAGCCTCCGTCCCAGTTGGGTTCAACAAAAAATCTTTATGTCAAGAGTTATACACATCCTGATAAGTTGCGCTGCCGCATCCCAGACATCTTGGTGTCATCCGCAAAGACGATCTACAAGTGATTGTTTTTTATCAGTATTTATATCTGTCTAGAAATTTTGCAATTTAATTAAACGCCAGCATTCATGTGATTCATAGGCCGATTTCAGCAAATTTTCCACAAAGTTATCCACAGTTTTTGTGAATAAAAAATTTTTTGTGCCCAGAACCGCTTTAGCATCGCGATAATACTGCAAGATTGGATCTCTTTGAAAGTCTTAAAGGACTCTCATGCCAGTTATCCTCAAAGTCGCCGTTCCTGCCCCGATCTCAAAGACCTTCGACTACCTGCCGCCGATGTCTGAGCCCTGCTTTTCACCCACCCCCGGAGTGCGCCTGAAAGTTCCCTTTGGGCACACGCTTCAGGTCGGCGTCCTGCTCGGAGTAGAAACCGCCAGCACCGTCGTTCCGGCCCGCTTGCGGCAGGCTTTGGAATTCCTGGATCGCGAGCCTCTGTTGGGACCTTCTGACTTGGCCTTGCTGCGCTGGGCCGCGCACTATTATCACCACCCGATTGGAGAGGTAGTGGTGAACGCCCTGCCCAAGCTACTGCGCCAGGGAAAGCCAGCCGAGATGCAACTTAACCTCCAACTTCGCCTGACTCCGGCCGGCCAAGCGGCTACCCCTTCGGCGCGCGCCGCCAAACAAACCGCTCTTTTAAGTTTACTCCGCCAACATGAAGGAATCTTGACGGCCAGCGACCTGAGCAGCTTGGGGTGGGATTGGCGCCCGGCAGCTAAAGCCTTAGCGGCTAAAGGCTGGTTGCAGATCGAAGCGGCAAGCTCTGCCACTGGACTGACGGTTCCCGCCAGCTTTCAACCCAATTCTGCCCAGCAGCAAGCCATCGAGGCGGTCACGGCTGACCCGAATCGATTCAACGCCTATCTGCTAGAAGGAGTTACCGGCAGCGGCAAGACCGAAGTCTATCTCAAAATTATCGAAAAGATCTTGGGCCTTGACCGCCAAGCACTAGTCCTCCTCCCGGAAATCGCCCTCACCCCCCAGGTGCAAACTCGCTTCCAAAATCGGTTCACTTGTCCGATTGCCGTCTATCACTCCGGGCTAAGCGATAGCGAGCGCTTAAGCGCCTGGCTCGGCTTCCAGCGCGGTGAGATCCCGATCCTCTTGGGAACCCGATCGGCGGCATTCATTCCGATGGCAAGACCTGGCCTGATCGTAGTCGACGAAGAGCACGATCCTTCCTTCAAGCAGCAGGAGGGTTTCCGCTTTTCGGCCCGCGACGTGGCGGTAGCCCGGGCGCGCCAGCTGGGCATCCCGATCGTTTTGGGATCGGCCACTCCCGCCCTGGAAAGCCTGTACAACGCTCAGGAGGGCCGCTATCACCACCTGCACTTACCCCAGCGCGCAGGCGGTGCGCGGGCGCCGGCCCTCAAATTGGTGGATATCCGCGGCTCAAATCTCCAGGCGGGACTAGCCCAGCCTGTGCTGGCAGCCATAGAGAACGCTTTAGCCCGCCGGGAACAAGCGCTGTTGTTTTTGAATCGCCGCGGCTTTGCTCCGGTTTTGATCTGTCACGAATGCGGCTGGGTGGCCAACTGCGCGCGCTGCGATGCCCGCTTGTGCCTGCATCGCCGCGACCGATGCTTGCGCTGCCACCATTGCGGCCACACCCGCCCTCTACCTGCGTACTGCCCGAGCTGCAGCGCGCAGGACTTGCGTCCGTTGGGGCAGGGAACCGAACGCCTTGAGACCGAGCTTTCCACCTTGTTCCAAGGCGTCCGCATCGCCCGCATCGACCGCGACGCCACCCGCCGCAAAGGCAGCCTAGACAAGCTGATTAAAGCCATTCACGCCAAAGAGGTAGACGTGTTGCTCGGCACCCAAATGCTCGCCAAAGGCCATCATTTCCCCAATGTCACTTTGGCGGTTATCGTCGACGCCGACGCTGGCCTTTACAGTACTGACTTCCGCGCGCCGGAACGGATGGCGCAGTTGATCATGCAGGTGGCAGGCAGGGCTGGCAGATCCGAAAAACCCGGCCAGGTGCTGATCCAGACCCGCCATCCGGACCATCCGCTCCTGACCGCCTTGCTCGAAGGGGGATATCCGGCGTTCGCCAGGCAAGCGCTTGCGGAACGCCGCCAAGCTGGCCTCCCCCCATACAGCTACCAAGCCCTGCTGCGGGCCGAGGCCCACCAGCCACAGTTGCCCGAGCGCTTTCTCGACCAGGCAGCGGCGCTTACCAGAGCGATGGCCGATGCGACGGTCCAGGTGTTAGGCCCTGCCCCCGCGCCGATGCCCAGACGGGCCGGGCGCCACCGTGCCCAGTTGCTGCTTCAGGCCACCAAGCGCGCGCCTTTACACTGTCTGCTCGACCGCCTGCTACCGAGCCTTAAAGGGTTGCCGGTCAGCCGCAAGGTCCGCTGGTCGCTGGACGTAGATCCT
>JBKBMR010000002.1:24767-30213 GCA_046295755.1 Methylohalobius sp. | reverse complement strand
CCTTTGAGCCTAGATTGACCGGTGCCGCGCCAAGAACGCTTCCACCTCGGCGCGGACAGGGATTCCGGGCCGTGCCCCCAGTTTCGTGCAACTCAATGCGGCCGCAGCGCTAGCAAAGCGTAAAGTCTCAAGCCATCCTAGCCCCTCAGCGAGGGCAACCGCAAACGCGCCGTGAAAAGCGTCGCCTGCGCCGGTGGTGTCCACCGCTTGAACCGGAAAGGCCGGCATCGCACCGCGCTCATCGCCCCGCTGCCAAATCAGCCCTTCCTCGCCCAAGGTGATGACCACCGCCGGCGATTTGGCCGCCAACTCCCTAAGTGCCTCTGGAGGATCGTCCCGCCCCAACACTTGAGCGGCAAATTTGCGCGAGGCGACCAAGTAATCGACTTCGAACATCAGCTGCCGGGTCCCTGAGTGGAGGGAGCCAGCATCCAGCACCGTGGCCATACCCTGACGGCGGCAATGAGGCAAAAAGCAGCAGGAAACCTCAGGTTCGTGGCCATCGAACAGAGCGACTTTGGCCTCAAGGCCCTGTGGGTCGACGGCATCGGCGGCCAGTGGGGGAGTGGCGCCGCGGTAATTGACCAAAGCCCGCCGCCCATCCGGCTTGACCAGGACTACTGACAGGGGGGTGGGCGAATCACCGCGGCAAATGAGCGCAGTTTCTACCCCATCCCGAACCAATTCCTGGAAGTGGGCTTGGCCAAGAGGATCCCAGCCCAGGTAGCCGACAAAGGCTGCCCGGCGCGCAAGCCGGGTCGCGGTCACCGCGGCGTTGGCGGCAGGTCCCCCGCCGCAGGCGACCAGGCCGGAAGCGGTGCACTTTTCGTCGGCCTCCGGATGATGATCGAGCGTAAATACCAGATCGTAACTAGCGTGACCGATACAAACGACATCCACCTGCATGGCCTCAATCCCAACGGAACAACCAAAACACCCAACCCAGCAGCGTGTTGGGCCGTTCCTCCAGAGTCGGTTCTGCCTCGCCGAAATTGAGCGCATAAGTCTTGGCTGCGTGGTCAGCCAGCTCTTCCATGCCTAATTGGCGATAAGCGCGCTCCATAATCCTTAAAGCAAACGGAATGGCAGAAGTGCCAGGGTAATTTTCGACGATGTGGCTAGCTCGGTTGGCCGCCGCCAAATAAGCTCCCCGGTCGAGATAGAACTTAGCCACGTGCAATTCGTGCCTAGCCATCCAATTGAATAAGGCGAGCTTGCGCTGCTCGGCGTCCTGGCGATATTCGCTGGTGGGGAATTTCTCGAGCAAAGCCACGAAATCCTGATAGGCCTCGGCCAAAGGAGCCACATCGCGCTTGGTCAGGTCGATGGGAAAGTAGCGCTCGACGAATCCCATCCTCTGGCTGATGTGAATGAGTCCGCGCAGATAATAAGCATAATCGAGGCGTTCGTGGGCAGGGTATAACTTGATAAAGCGCTCGATGGCGGCTAAACCCGATTCGGCATCGCCCTGTTTGTAATGGGCGTAAGCCAAATCCAGCAATACCTGCGGTCCATAACGGCCGAACGGATAGCGCGATTCGATCGCCTGATATAATTCGACCGCGCGGGCGTAGTTTCCCTGATCTAGCTTCTCCTTTGCTTGGCGATACAAATCCTCTTCCGGCAAGACCTCTACCGCTTCCGGCTTGGGCGCAAACAGGCCCTTGACGGCACCGCAACCGCAAAGCCCCAAACACATCCCGACAATCAGCACTACCCGCATGGTTTTTCTTAAAAAGGTCGAAAATCGCAAAAGCATATGCCAAAATAATCTACGCCTGGCTTCACCCGCCCGGCAAAACTCTAAACGCCGGCGGATTCTGCAATCGGATGGTTACAGCTTAACAGGGGTTCTATGCTGCGCAAAATTCTTATCGCCAACCGCGGCGAGATCGCCGTCCGCATCATCCGCGCGTGCGCTGAAATGGGGATCTTGTCGGTAGCAGTCTACAGCGAGGCCGATCGCCACGCCCTGCACGTCAAGAAAGCCGACGAAGCCCACAGTTTGGGAGAGGAGCCTTTGGCCGGTTATCTCAACCCGCACAAGCTGGTCAACCTCGCTTTGGAAACCGGCTGCGACGCGATTCACCCAGGCTATGGATTCCTCTCGGAGAACGCTCAATTTGCCGAAATCTGCGCGCGCCGCGGGATCTGCTTCATCGGTCCCAGCGCCGAGATCATTCGCCGTATGGGAGACAAGACTGAAGCTAGAAGAGCCATGCAGGCGGTAGGGATTCCCGTGATACCCGGCAGCAGCGGCAACTTGCAGGACCTTGATCAGGCTCTGGCATTGGCTGAACAAATCGGCTATCCGGTCATGCTCAAAGCCACCTCTGGCGGCGGGGGGCGGGGCATCCGCCGCTGTGATTCGGCCTTAGAACTTAGGCGCAACTTCGAGCGCGTGGTCTCCGAGGCGACCAAGGCTTTCGGCTCAGCCGAGGTCTTTATGGAAAAATGCATCGAAAAACCTCGCCATATCGAAGTGCAGATTCTGGCCGACCACCACGGAAACGCGATTCATCTGTTCGAGCGCGACTGCTCGATCCAGCGCCGCAACCAGAAGCTGATCGAGATCGCCCCTTCGCCGGCGCTCACCGAAGCCCAGCGCCAGATAGTGTGTGAGTTGGCAATCAAAGCCGCGCGAGCAGTAGGCTACCAGAACGCCGGCACAGTAGAGTTTTTATTCGACCAGCTGGGTAATTTTTACTTCATGGAAATGAATACTCGAATTCAAGTGGAGCACACCATCACCGAAGCGATCACCGGAGTGGACATCGTCGAAGAGCAGATCCGCATCGCCTCCGGCCTCCCTTTGCGTTACTCTCAAGACCAGGTACAAAAGCGCGGCTTTGCGATCCAATTCCGGATCAATGCCGAGGACCCGCGCAACGATTTTCTCCCAAGCTTTGGCCGCATCACCCGCTATTACGCGCCGGGGGGGCCTGGAGTGCGCACCGACACCGCCATTTACACCGGCTATGACATTCCGCCCTACTACGACTCGATGATCGCCAAGCTCATCGTCTGGGCGCTCAGCTACGAGGACGCCATCGCTCGCAGCCGGCGCGCTTTGGACGACATGGAGATCAGCGGGATCAAGACCACCCGCCCCTATTATCAACAGATTTTAAAATCGGCGGATTTCCGCGCTGGCCGCTTCGACACCAGCTTCGTCGATATCCACCCAGAACTCACCCGCTATTCGGAAAAACGCAGCAAGACCCATATCGCAAGCGCTTTGGCGGCCGCCATCGCTGCCCACGCCGGACTGTAAGCAAGGAGAAGCCATGAACACTGTGCACATCACCGATGTCATTCTGCGCGACGCCCATCAGTGTCTGATCGCCACCAGGATGCGCACCGAGGACATGCTGCCGATCTGCCCTAAGCTGGACCGGGTCGGCTACTGGTCGTTGGAGTGCTGGGGCGGGGCTACCTTCGACACCTGCCTCAGGTTCCTCAAGGAAGACCCCTGGGAGCGCCTGCGGCAATTGCGTAAAGCGCTTCCCAACACGCGTCTGCAGATGCTGCTGCGCGGCCAGAACCTCTTAGGTTATCGCCACTATGCCGACGACGTGGTGGAGGCGTTCGTCGCCCGGGCGGCTGCAGGGGGCATAGACGTTTTCCGCATCTTCGACGCCCTAAACGACCTAAGGAACCTTCAGACCGCCATCGATGCGGTCAAGCGCGCTGGCAAACACGCGCAGGGAACCTTATGCTATACCGTCAGCCCAGTCCATAGCATCGAGAGCTTCGTCGCGCAGGCCAAGGAACTTGCCAAGATGGGCTGCGACTCGATCGCGATCAAGGACATGGCCGGCCTGCTTACGCCGAAAGTAAGTTACGAATTGGTGCGGGCGCTCAAGCAAGCGGTCAAGCTTCCCCTGCACTTTCACAGCCACGCCACCTCGGGGCTTTCCGAGATGTGCCACCTCAAGGCCGTAGAAGCCGGCTGCGACCACATCGACACCGCGGTCTCCTCGTTTGCCGGCGGTCCTAGCCATCCGCCCACCGAGAGCCTGGTGATAGCCTTGAGGGACTTAGGGTATACGGTTGACCTAGACCTCAGCGCCCTGGAGGAAATCGCTGCCTATTTCTGGGAGGTGCGCTTGAAATACCGCCGTTTCGAGCCCGAATACGTAGGCCCAGACCCGCGCGTTCACCTGCACCAGGTCCCAGGCGGGATGATTTCCAACCTCTACCATCAACTCAAGGAACAAGGCGCCCTCAACCGGCTCGGAGAAGTGCTCGCTGAAATCCCTAAAGTCCGCGAGGACCTAGGCTATCCCCCGCTGGTCACCCCAACCTCCCAGATCGTCGGCACCCAGGCGGTCATCAACGTGCTGAGCGGCCAGCGCTATGAGACCATCACCAACGAGGTGAAACGCTATCTGCAGGGAGGTTACGGCCAGCCGCCGGCGCCGGTCAACGAGGCATTGCGGCAAAAAGCAGTGGGCAACGAAGAAATCATCGAATGTCGCCCGGCCGACCTTTTGCTCCCGGAAATGGAAACTCTACGCGAGCAGATCGGAGAACTGGCCAAATCCGAAGAGGACGTCCTCATCTACGCCATGTTTCCAGACATAGGACGCTTATTCCTGGAGCAGCGCGCCGCTGGCACCCTACAGCCGGAGCCGATCGAGCCGCCTGGAGAAGCTTATGCGCAGGCCGCCCCTACCGAATTCAACATCCACCTGCACGGCGAGACTTATCACGTGCGCATTACCGGAACCGGCCCCAAACACCAGGCCGAGCGGCACTTCTACATGGTGGTAGACGGGGTGCCGGAGGAAGCCGTCATCGAGACTTTAGACGAAGTGGTCCTCACCGGTGGCGCCGAGGGGGCAGTGCCGCGCCGTCTCAGCAGTAAACGTCCCAAAGCCCACAGCGAAGGCGATGTAACCCTGTCGATGCCGGGTAACATCGTTGAAGTGCTGATCAAGGAAGGCGATACGGTCAAAGCCGGCGATCCGGTCCTCATCGTCGAAACCATGAAGATGGAAACCGAGGTCCAGGCCCCGATCGCAGGCCGCGTCACGCAAGTCTATGTGCGCAAGGGGGATGCGGTCACACCTCAGGAAACCCTGCTCCACATTGAGCCGTAAAGCTTCAGCATGCGCTCGTCAGGACAACTCCGCCAACTCTTCAAAGCAGCTTGACCAAGGTCGCCACCACGCCTACTGCCACTACCATCAGGCTGCCGAGTTTGATGATCATCCGATACTCGAGGTCTTTTAAATCGCGTTCAAATTTGCCTTCCAGCCCTTTGACATCCCGCTCCACCTTGCCCCGTAGCTCGGCGATCTCCCGCTCCACCTTGCCCCACAGCTCGGCGATTTTTCGCTCCATGTTGTCCCGCAGCTCGGCGATCTCCCGCTCCACCTTGCCACGCAGCTCTTCAAAATCGCGCTTGAGTTCGGCTCGAACCGCCTCAACCTCGCGCCGG
>JBKBMR010000002.1:0-24669 GCA_046295755.1 Methylohalobius sp. | reverse complement strand
GACTTCAGCGATTTCCCGCTTGAGCTCGGCGATGTCCTGCTTGGTAGCCAGATGCGCTTCGAACAACTCAGCTTCGGCCTCGGCCAAAGCTTCTGCCTGCTGCTCGCTAAAACCAGCTTCTTTAAGACGCTTGGCAAATTTCAATGTGTCAAATACAACCGCCCCCATCTCGGGTCCTTATGTCTCCCAGCAAAACACTTATTTTAGCTTCCTTGCCTGACCAGGCGCAGCTTAAATCTTTCTTGCTTGCCAAAGATAGCCTCCCAACAAAGCCACCAGCGCCAAAGACGCCAAAGCCGGCCAAACGCGACTGAAACCAAAGCCGTTTGATCCACTACTCATCACTCCAAGCCCGCGAATTTATCGCCAAAAGGAAATTCCCCTGGCTTTGGCCCAAGCCTTTGGCTGAAAATTACCAGCGTGCAGCATGGCCTATCCTTAAAAACCCGCCTGAATTTCCTCGTTGCTGCCCTATTGGCGGCGGTGGTTGCCTCAGGCAGCGCTTTGGTCATCCATCACGTGCGCGCCTCGGTGGCCGAAGAGACCGAATCGGCTTTGCAGCTGGCGCGCGAGCTGGTGGCCGCAGTCCGCCTCCAAGCCCCGCTGCCTGAAGCCCAGCTTGACCGATGGCGGCAAATGCTTATGGATTTAAACCGGCTGCGCCACGTGCGCCTCCAGCTTGACCCGCTTGAAGAACTTAAGGCTTTGCCGCCTGCCGGCGTTCCGGCTTGGTTTGCGCGCCTGGTCGAACCTGCGCCTAGGCGCGAAGAGGTGACCCTTCCCATCGATCCTCAAGGAGAACTCAAAGTCGTCCTGACCGCCTATCCGCACGATGAGATCGCCGAAGCTTGGCAGGAAACCAAGGTCTTGTTGGGCTTGATCGGGTTTTTGGCGGGCGGCTTTTTTCTCGCCATGGCGATTGGGCTTGGCTGGGCTTTTCGACCAGTAGGAGCGATCCTTAACGGATTTTTGCAGCTAGAAAGCGGCGATTATGCGTTTCGCCTTCCCGGTTTTTCGCCGCCAGAATTTAACCGCATCGCCCAAGCGTTTAATCACTTGGCCTTGGTTTTGGAACAGGCTCGTGCCCAAAACCGCACGCTTACCCGCCAGCTTTTCAAAGTCGAAGAAGAGGAGCGGCGCCAGCTAGCTTTGGAACTGCACGACGAGTTAGGCCAGGTTTTGAGCGCGATCAAAGTGATGGCGCTGTCTATACAAAAAGCTCACTCCCCAGCGCAAGTGGCCAAAGCGGCCCAAACCATCGCCGTTAGCGTAGACTGCTTGTTCAACACCTTGCGCTCGATGATCCAAAGGCTAAGGCCCTTGATGCTGGACGATTTGGGCTTGTCTTCGGCTATTGCTAGCTTGGTTTCAAGCTGGCAGGAAAAACAAGCCGAGCCGCGCATCCGGCTATGCTGCGACGAGGCGATCGACCGTTTTCCTAAAGAACTTCAGATTCACGGCTACCGCATCGTCCAAGAAGCCTTGACCAATGCCTTCAGGCACGCCCAAGCCAAGGAGGTTAAAATAAAGCTTAGCTGGCAAAACGGAGGGCTTAAAATCCAAGTCGCCGACGATGGCCTAGGCGCAGCCCAAGCTCAAGCCCAAGGGTTTGGGCTTAAGGGCATACGCGAGCGGGCCGAAAGCTTAAACGGCAAGTTCGAAGTCCAAAGCGCACCTAAAGGAGGGTTTTGCCTGACCGTGTGGCTGCCCTGCGAAGAGGAGGAAAATGAAGATCCGCGTCATGCTCGCCGATGACCACGCCGTGGTCTTGGCCGGCTATCGCTTTCTTTTGGAACAATTCCCAAGCATCGAGATCGTCGCCGAAGCGCAAGATGCAGACAGCGCCTATGGCGGCTACTTCCACCACCGGCCCGACGTCTTGGTCTTAGACCTGTCGCTGCCGGGAGCGGGAGGGCTTGCCATCATCCGCCGTATCCTTGCCCGCGATCCTAAAGCCAAAATCCTGGTGGTTACCATGCACGAGGAAGCCTTATACGCCAAACGCGCCTTGGAAGCCGGAGCCAAAGGCTATACTCCCAAAAGCGCCGACCCAGAGATCTTGCCTGAGGCGATCTTAAAAGTCGCCTGCGGCCAAAGCTATATCGCTCCCGCCATTACCCAGCAGCTTTTGGCGCAATACACTGGCGGCAAGGAAGACCTTTTGGCCTCTTTATCCAACCGGGAGTTTGAAATCTTTTGTCTGGCAGCCCACGGCTTGCCACCCAAAGAAATCGCCTCCTGCCTGCATCTTAGCTACAAAACTGTGGCCAATTATCTAACCCAAATCAAACAAAAGCTCGGCGCTTCCACCCTGGCCGAGCTGGCCAGGCTCGCCTATCTGCACCAAGTGTTCGAGCGCCTTGAGGTAGAGTAAGCCCTTAACTTATCCTAGCAGCCTGCAGATGGCGGGGTGATCGGCGCGCCGCTGGTGGAAAATGGCGAAAAAATGCATCTTGACGGCATCGCTTCGGCCGATGACCTGCACCCGATAGTGATCGATCACTTCGGCTTCGATGAGGGTGGGCGCGCAAAAAACCCCCACTCCTTTTTGGCCGAATACTTTGAGCAAGGCGCTGTCTTCGAATTCGGCCACGATTTGCGGTCGGATCTTCTCTTCTTTGAACCACTGCTCAAGCTGTTCCCGCAATGCGGCTCCCTGGGCCAACCCCACCATCGGTGCCCCATCCAAGCCCTGGGGAAAGCCAAGTAAGCGCTTGGCCAGCTCAGGCGCAGCGAAAAAGCTGATCCCGCTTGTGCCCAACAGGCGCTCGCAGACTCTGACCGGAGCATCTTGCGGCAACGGCTGGTCGCTCAAGACCAAATCGAGCTTATGCGAAGCCAACTCGGCCAAGAGGCTTTCGAGCTTTCCCTCGTGGCAACGGACTTTGCAACCATCCGGCCATGTGAAAATCGGCTCCAGCAAGCGGTAAACGATGAGCTTGGGTAGAAAATCGGTCAGTCCAACCGCAAGTTGGCGCTGTTCAGCGAGCGCCTGGCGCTCAACGGCATCGGCCAACTCTCTGCCCAAAGCGAAAATCTCATCGGCATACCGCCACACCGTCTGCCCGACATCGGTCAGGACCAAGCTTCTCCCCCGCCGCCTGAATAACCTGGCGCCAAGCCGGCTCTCTAACATCTTAAGCTGAGCGCAAATCGTCTGGGGGGTTAGGTAGAGGCGCTGGCTCGCTTTGGTCAGACTCCCTTCCTGAACAACCGTCCAAAAGTAGTACAAGTGCTTATAGTTGAACTCGGACAACACGATGCTTCGAAAAATTCGAAAAGTTATGCCAATTTTTTTAATTTTATTTCAAAAAAAAGATCGTACTATATGATTGTTCGTTAACCAAACCGCACGAGAAGCTTTATGCCGATAATGCAATCGATCTCCCACGAAGACTTAACCCCCTGGCGCTGTCTGCGCTATGACATACCCGCTGGGATCGTGGTGTTTTTGGTGGCAGTTCCCCTGTGCCTAGGGATCGCTTTGGCTTCCGATGCCCCTTTGACAGCGGGGATCATCGCCGGCATCATAGGTGGCTTGGTCGTCCCTCTGATCAGCCGCTCGGCATTAGGAGTGACGGGACCGGCTGCGGGGCTTGCGGTCATCGTGGCCGAAGCGATCGGCAAGATCGGCTTTACGGCGTTTTTGACTGCCACGATTTTGGCTGGCCTCCTGCAAATCGCTTTTGCTTTACTGCGCGGCGGGATCATCGGCTATTACTTCCCCTCCTCGGTGATCACCGGCATGCTCTCCGGCATCGGGCTAATCATCGCGATCAAACAGATCCCCCACCTGGTCGGTTACGACGCCGACTGGGAAGGCGACATCGATTATGTGGAGCCAAGTGGCGAGACGACCCTGTCGGCGCTAGTCCACATGTTCGGCGCCTTGCACTGGGGGGCGATCCTGATCGCCGCAGTCGGCTTGACCATTCTGTTGCTTTGGGAGCAGCCGTGGTTAAAGCGCTTTAAGTTCTCCCAATGGTTGCCTGGACCCTTGATAGCGGTCGTCGCTGGAGTCTTAATCCATCAGGTATTTGTGAATTACTTTCCCCAATTGGCGCTCTCTCCGGAACACTTGGTGCAACTTCCAGTGCTGGAGAGTCCAGCGCAATGGAGCCAGTTCTTTACCTTTCCCGATTTATCCGCCCTAACGAACCTGAGCGTCTATCAAGTCGCTTTGGTTTTAGCAGTGGTGGCCAGCCTAGAGACCTTGCTCTCGGTCGAGGCGATAGACAAACTAGACCCCTACAAGCGCGTCACCCCGACCGATAGAGAACTTTTTGCCCAAGGGGTAGGCAATTTCGTCTCTGGCTTGATCGGCGGTTTGCCCATGACCCAGGTGATCGTGCGCAGCTCGGCCAACGTCCAGGCCGGCGGCAAAACCCGGGCAGCGACAGTGGTTCACGGTCTGCTCTTGCTCGTGTGCAGCTTCCTGTTCGCGCGCTGGCTCAACCTCATCCCCTTGGCCAGCGTGGCGGCAGTGCTGCTCATCGTCGGTTATAAGCTCGCCAAGCCCTCTTTGTTCCTGCGCATGTGGCGCTACGGCTGGTATCAGTTCATCCCGTTTGTCCTGACCATCTTAGGGGTAGTGTTCACCGACCTATTGACCGGAGTGGCCATCGGCATGGGGGTGGCGGTGTTCTTCCTGCTTTTAGAAAACTACAAGCAGGGTTATTACTTTGAAGAAACCGAAGCCGACGACTGCATTTATCTCACCTTGGCTGAACAGGTCAGCTTTCTCAACAAAGCCAACTTGCTTGAGGAATTGAACTCCATCCCACCGCATAAGCGGGTGATCATCGACGGTTCGAGGTCGCGCTACATCGACCACGACGTGCTGGAGATCCTCGAAAACTTCAAAAGCGAAGCCCAGTTCAAGCACATAGAGCTGACTCTAATCGGCCTGCCGATTGAGGGTAGCCTCCCTGCCCGTACCCCGTCGGTAGTGGTTATACCTGAGCAATCCAAAAGCGCAAGCCAAAGGAGGTAACATGTCTTCGCTCGAGCATTTGTTTGAAAACAACCGCCGCTGGGCCGAGGCGATGGAGCGCAACAACCCGGGAATCTTCAAGCGCTTGGCCCAAGGGCAGTCGCCTAAATACCTATAGATCGGCTGTTCGGACAGCCGCATCTCACCCAACGAAGTGCTTGGCCTTTTGCCGGGGGAGGTATTCGTCCACCGCAACCTCGCCAATCTGGTGATCCACACCGATATGAACTTGCTTTCGGTCCTCCAGTACGCGGTCGAAGCGCTTAAGGTCGAACACGTGATCGTCTGCGGCCACTACGGCTGCGGCGGCGTCCAGGCGGCGCTGCGCAACGATTCTTTGGGATTAATCGACAATTGGATCAGGTTTATCAAAGACCTCTATTACCGCAACGCCATCCAGCTCAACTCCTTGAGAGAAGCAGCGCTTCGATAAATTGTGCGAGCTGAACGTGATCCAGCAGGCAGCCAACGTCTGCCATACCACCATCGTCCAGGACGCTTGGCGTCGCGGCCAAGCGCTTGCTGTCCACGGCTGGGTTTACGCCATCGAGGACGGCTTGCTAAGAGATTTAGGCATCTGCATCAACGCTTCTGACCAAATCCCTGAAGTCTATCAACTGATCGCTTAGGGACGCTAAACGCCAGTAAATCCCGGTGGCGGCAGCGCTTCAGGCGAGTAGGCTGGGCGATTCTGGCTCAAACGCGTCCAGCCTGCAGCGATTCGATATACCATCCAGAGGGCAGTAGCAATTAGGATAACGTACCCTGCCAGCCACATAAGCGAAATCGCCCCCACCACAAATCCCATCAGGCTGAACCAAAAAGTGCGGATCTGCCAGAGATAATGCGTTTCCACCCAATTGCCGCGCGCCTCGGGGCGCTTGAGGTAAGCAATCACCACCGCGGCGATGTCGCACAAAGGAATCAAAAACGAGGCCGCCTGCAAAGCATAAACGACTATCGCCCATCTTTTGGCCGATTCGATCTGATTCATAGTTCTCCCCCTCGACGTTGTAAGTAACGCTCCAAGGCTTCAAGCCGGTCTAAAGTTCCAATATCGCTCCAAAAACCTAAATATAGCTGGCCGCTCACCTGACCTTGGGCAATTGCCCGACGTAAAATGGGGGCCAGCGGGAATCTTCCCGGTCGGCAGCCTGCAAACAGAGCGTGGCGGTAAACGCCGATCCCAGAAAAAGTGTATCGAGGTGCACCTTGGTCTTTTACCCATCCTTCAGTGAAGGCAAAATCCCCCCGTGGGTGATGGACTGGATTGGGGACCAGCACCAAATGCGCAAGCCCCGGAATCTGCCTCGGCAACTCGGTGAAAGGAAAATCGGTAGCCACATCGGCATTGACTACCAAAAAAGGATCGCTCAAAAGCGGCAAGGCTTGGAAAATTCCTCCGCCGGTCTCAAGCGCCTCCTTAGGCTCGCGCGAATAGGCGATCTTGGCCCCCAAAGCGCTGCCGTCTCCCAAGACCGCCTCGATCTGATCTCCTAGGTAGCCTAAGTTGATCACCACTTGGGCAAATCCGGCCAGAACCAAACGCTCGATTACATGCACGATCAAAGGCTTTCCCCCCGCTATAATCAGCGGCTTGGGAGTAGCATCGGTTAAGGGCTTTAAGCGTTCGCCCCGGCCTGCTGCCAAAATCATAGCGCGCATGGCGGCAATCTTTCTTTGACTTTGGGCAAGACTTGGCTTTGTAAAAATTTTCCCAAACCGCGCAAGGCGGCATCTTGCTGGGCAACCGCAACGACGTAGTTTAAGGTTCTAGGAATGTCTTGCAGATAACCTGGCTTGCCGTCGCGCAGCCACAAGCGCGCAAAGATGCCGGCCGCTTTAAGATGGCGTTGGGCACCCATGCGGTCAAACCACAGCTGCCACTTGTCTTTTGGCACATCCATGCCAATCCGAGTCAAGCGCCGCCGATATGCTTCTTGCTGGTGCCTCACCCAAGTACTCGGCCAAGCCAGATAACAGTCACGCAATAAAGAAACTAGATCATAAGTCACCGGCCCCACCACCGCGTCTTGGAAGTCCAAAACGCCTGGCGTGGCATCAGACAAAACCATCAGATTGCGGCTGTGATAGTCGCGGTGGACGACCACTTTAGGTTGTTCCAGGGCAGACCTAACGAGCACCTCCACCGCACTGTCCCAGCTCTCCGTGGGGATTTTCAACCCCAGCCAGCCCTCCGCCAGCCACTGGCGGAAAATATCTAGCTCGCGCCTAAGGAGCGGCTCGTCATAGGACAAAAGACCGGCACTTTCTGGGTCGAGTTGGACTTGCAGCCGATATAAGGCCGCTAAAGCCGCCTCGTACAAGCTTTCGCTTAGCCCAGATCGCATGGCCTTAAAGTACGTTATGTCGCCAAAATCCTCCAGCAGCAAAAATCCCTGCCTAAAATCCTGGCCATAAATTCTAGGCACCCGTATCCCAGCACTGCGCAAAAGCTCTGCCATCGCCACGAACGCCTTTGAATTTTCTGGAGGCGGAGCTAGCATGGCGATCCAGGAGCCGGCACAGGTCCATAGCCTAAGGTAGCGCCGGGTGCTGGCGTCCCCAGCCAGAACTTCCCAATTTTCCACGCGCGCGCTTAAGCCTTGCTCGGCCCAGGTCAAAAGGGCCGGCAATCGCTCATCAGCTTCCTGGATCAGTCTGGAATTGTTGATCATGCTAAGTTTTCCCCATGTTAAAATTCATCTTCTTTGTTACGCCCAGGTCAACCTTTAAAGATGCCAGTCTTCCCGCTGCGGCCTCTCCTGCCCTATCTAATCATTCTGCCGCAGGTCGCTCTCGGTGCAAACGAATCTGGTTGGGATTGTCATCTCAAAGGGGGAGAATGGGTCTGCGCAGCCCAGGAGCAACCCGCCTCCCTTAAGGCTGAACCGGAATCTATCCCGAACGCTTCTTCCAACCCCACAGCGAGCGTGCTTGCTGAACTTAGCACTCCTGAGCCAAAACCTGAGTCGGAAATCCACCGCGATCAGAGGCCCATCATGCCCAAGGCCCCACCCGCAACCACTGCCAAGCCAGCCTTGGAAGGCTGGACCTGCGCACCGGATGACAGCGGAAACTGGCGCTGCAAGCTGGTCGGCCCGGACCCACAGGGAAAACCGCGATTGGTCGGCGTCCGCGAGCGAGCTTGGTTCAAGCTGCCACCGGTCTTCTCGCTCCAAGACGAACAGGACTTCTTTCGCTTGGTCCAACTCCTGCCGGAAGACCCATGGGTAGCCTATTGTCAGGGACAAAGGCCTGCGCGCCCTACCCAGCTAAGCCGCGCGGGCATCCCCTTGAACCTGGAAGCCGACTACAGCCAATCTTTAGGGAAAAATCTGACATTCTTCTCCGGCAACGTCAAAATCGAGCGCGGCCAGCAGCGCCTCTTAGCCGACTCTTTGAGCTATGACACTGACCTCCATATCTTAAGCGCCTTCGGCAACGTCATCTACGAAGAAGCAGGCTACCTTTTCGTCAGCGACAGTGCCTGGCTCGACCTGGAACGCGAGAAAGCTCGCCTAGATCGCCCCCGCTTCGTCTTGGGCAACACTCCTGCCCGCGGCAGCGCCGCCCGCAGCCGCTTCGAGAGCGAAGAGCTCTCGCGCCATCATCAAGTGAGCTACACCACCTGCCCGATCGGCTCTGAGGACTGGGTCCTGCACGCCAAGGACTTGAAAATCAACCGCGCAAGCGGCATCGCCTCCGGCCATCACGTGTGGCTGGAATTCATGCACCTGCCGGTGTTCTATTCGCCCTATTTCGCCCATCCCATCGACGATCGCCGAATCACGGGTTTCTTAAGCCCGTCCTTGGGGCGTTCCAGCGCTCGGGGATTTGATTTTACCCTGCCTTATTATCTCAACCTGGCGCCTAACTACGACCTGACCCTCACCCCCAGGGTGATGACCCAGCGCGGCTTCATGGCAGGGATGGAGTTCCGCTACCTACTGCCCCAAAGCCACGGCCTGCTCGCCGGGGAAATCCTGCCCCACGACAGCCAGCGGGGAAAAACCCGCGGCCAGGCGACTTTCTTCAACCAGACCCAGATCAACCCCTACTGGAACGCCCTTGCGGACCTCAACTATGTCTCCGACAACCATTACCTCAACGAATTGGGCGATAACCTGTCCGTGGCCAGCAACCGCCAGGTCCACAGCGAAGCGCGCACCGAATACCGGAGGGACAATTGGTATTTCCTGGGCCGATTGGAAAACTGGCAGACCGTCGATCCCACTATTCCTGACCAGAACAAACCCTACCGCCGTCTGCCCCAACTTTTCTTTGCCATAGACCAGGGTCTTACCCCCTGGACCTTAGGCCATTTCGACAGCGAGTTCGTCTATTTTCAGCAGAATGAGCGCACAGACGCCCAGCGCATCCACCTGCGCCCAAGCATCGCTTTTCCCTGGCGCACCGCGGCGAGTTTTCTGATCCCTAAGATTGGCTTCGACTACACCCAGTACTGGCTGCAAGGCGCTCAGCCCGGGCTGGAGGAAAAGATTTCGCGGGCCTTGCCGATTGTTTCGGCGGACGGGGGAATATTCCTCGAAAAAGACTGGGGAGAGTATCTTCAGACCTTGGAACCTAGGGTCTTTTATCTCTATATCCCGCGCAAGCGCCAGGACCACATCCCGGTTTTTGAAAGCGCTTTGTTCGACTTTAACTTCTACCAGCTTTTCCGCGACAACCGCTTCAGCGGCTACGACCGCATCAACGACGCGAACCAATTCTCCCTCGCCTTGACCTCGCGCCTTCTCGAAGAAAGCGGCCGGGAACGATTGCGCGCCAGCTTGGGTCAGATTTATTACCTAAAAGACCGGCGCGTGACCCTGCCAGGACAGCCCATAGAAACGAGCCGCTTGTCTAACTTGGTAGCCGAGGTTGATTTGTTGCCAAGCGAGATGTTCTCTTTGTTTTCCGCAGTGCAATGGGATCCGAACCGCAAAGATCTAGACCGCGGCGAGGTTTTGTTCGGATACAAAAACACCGATGATTACATCGCCAATCTCGGCTATCGCTTCAGGCGGTTTGCCCCCCTGCTGCCGGGGGTGCCTTTCAATTCGGCAGAGGATCAGCTCAAGATCCTCGACGGCTCTTTCCGCTGGCTGGTGTACCCAGGTCTTCACGCAATAGGCCGCTGGCAGTACTCACTGCGCGACGACATCACCTTAGACAGCTTTCTGGGGATAGAAGTGGAATCGTGCTGCTGGCGGCTTAGGCTGATCGGGCGAAGGTTCATCCGCGACGTAAATCGCACCGAGGACACGGCGGTCTTTGCCCAACTAGAACTCAAAGGCTTAGTCAGCCTGGGCAAGGATGTGGACCGCTTCCTGGAACGCACCGTCCGCGGCTACGGTACCGGCGATTGGTTGTATTGACGTCATGCTACTTAGGAAATTGTCGATCTTCTTCTTTCTGGTCTGGTCGAGCTTGCTTTCGGCGGAGGAATTTTTGGACCGCATCGTGGCGGTGGTCGAGGACGACGTAATCTTGGAAAGCGAGCTAGAGCGCGGGGTCAAGGCCATCGAACGCCAGATCGAGGCCAGCGGTTCCACCCTGCCACCGCGCCAGGCCCTGCGTCGGCAGGTGCTCGAACGGATGATCATGCACAGCTTGCAGCTACAAATAGCAGAGCGCCAGGGAATTCAGGTAGACGACGAGACCCTGCGCCAAGCCCTGGTCGAACTGGCTCAGCGCAATGGTATGGACTTAGAAACCTTCCGTCGCGCGGTGGAAAACGAAGGCATGGATTACCCCGAGTTCGTCGAGAACTTACGCCAGGAACTCGTGCTCAACCGCCTGCGCGCCAGCCAAGTCCACGCGCAAATCCAAGTCAACGAGCGCGAAATCCAGCACTTTTTAGAAACCGAATCTCACTCCGACTCTGCCCAAACGACGGAATACCGCCTTGGCCACATCCTCATCGCTACCCCAGAGGCCGCCTCTCCCCAGCAGGTTCAGCAAGCTCAGCAGAAAGCTGAACGGCTTTTAGCCGAATTGAGACAGGGTCTCGACTTCCACCAAGCCGCCATCACCCTGTCGGATGGTGCCCAGGCCCTTAAAGGCGGAGACCTAGGCTGGCGCAAGATGGAGGCCATCCCCAGCCTGTTTGCGGACCTGGTCCCACGTATGCAAAAAGGGGAAGTCGCCGGGCCTATCCGCAGCCCCAGCGGGTTTCATATCATTAAGCTACTCGACCTCAAAGGCAAAGACGACAAGCACACCGTGGTGGAAACTCACGTGCGCCACATCCTCATCCAGCCTAACGAAATCATTGACGACGCCGAGGCGAAGCGGCGCTTAAGTCTGCTCAAGCAACGGATCGAACAAGGCGAAGACTTCGCCACCCTGGCGCAAAGCTATTCGGACGACAAGAGTTCATCGGTCAAAGGCGGGGATCTGGGCTGGATCACGGCCGAGGCCGTGGTGCCCGCGTTTCGCGAGGCGATGGACCGCCTCCAGGAAGGAGAGGTCTCAGAGCCGATCCAAACGCCATTCGGCTGGCACTTGATCCAGGTATTGGGGCGCAAGACCCGCGATGATACCGCTGAATACCGCCAAAAGCGGGCCAGGGAAATTCTTACGCAACGCAAATTCGAAGAAGAAACCGAGCTTTGGCTGCAAAAGCTGCGCGCCGAATCCTATGTGGAAGTCCACTTGGATGAATGAATCGCCCCATCTCGCCTTGACTTATGGCGAGCCCGCTGGGATCGGACCGGACCTTTGTCTACTCGCAGCGCTGCGGGATTTGCCCTGCCGCCTCACGGTGGTCGGCGATCCCGAAGTGCTGAAGAAGCGCGCCGAGCAACTTGGCCTTGAGCTTTGCTTCCACCAAGGCCCAGCCACCCACCCCCAGCGTGCCGGCGAACTTTGGGTCCTACCCAAACAGGCGGCGGCTCCGGTCACTCCCGGGAAACTCGATCCGGCCAACGCTCGCCACGTGTTGGATCTGATCGCGACTGCTACCTGCGGTTGCTTGACAGGGCGTTTTGATGCGCTCGTCACCGCGCCGGTCCACAAAGGGATCATCAATGACGCCGGCATCCCGTTTTCAGGGCATACCGAATTCATCGCCTCTATTACCTCTGGCCAGCCGGTCATGATGCTGACCACCCGCCTGGCGAGCCCGGCGCAAGACCTGCGCGTGGCGTTGGCGACGACTCATCTTCCGCTACGGGACGTACCGGCCGCCATCACCCAAGAGCGCCTTGAAACTGTTCTCCGGGTCCTCCACCGCGACCTCAAGGGGCGTTTTAAGGTCGCGCAACCTCGCATCACCGTGCTGGGTCTTAACCCTCACGCTGGCGAGGGAGGGTACTTAGGGCGCGAGGAAATCGAGGTCATCCAACCGGTGCTCCAAAGCCTGCGCGAGGAGGGGATGCAGCTTTTAGGTCCAGTGCCGGCCGACACTGCTTTCTTGGCTCACGTTCTGGAAAACACCGACGCTTTCCTGGCCATGTATCACGACCAGGGCCTGACGGTGCTCAAATACGCCGGGTTCGGCCGAGCGGTCAATGTCACCTTGGGCCTGCCGATCGTCCGCACCTCGGTGGATCACGGCACCGCCTTGGAATTGGCCGGTACCGGCCGCTGCGATCCCGGCAGCCTGTTGGCAGCAGTCGCCGCCGCAGCAGAGCTCAGCCATAGCCATGCATAGACCCAAAAAGCGCTTCGGCCAGCATTTCCTGGTCGATACCCAAGTGCTCGCTAGGATCCTAGCGGCGCTGGCGCCACTGGCAGACGACCACATTGTGGAGATTGGCCCCGGCAAGGGCGCCTTGACCCGTTATCTGCTTCCCCATTGCCGACGCCTGGACGTGATCGAGATCGACCGCGATCTCGTCGAACTGCTACGGGAGAAATTCTCTGGCATCGAGCATCTGCGCATCCACTGCGCCGATGCTTTGCGTTTCGATTTCACCCATCTCGCCGAGGCGGGAGAACGAATTAGAATCGTCGGCAACCTGCCTTACAATATCTCGACCCCGCTTCTGTTCCAACTGTTCGGGCAAAAACAGGTGATCGACGATATGCTGTTCATGCTGCAGAAAGAAGTAGTGGAACGCCTGACAGCCTCTCCCGGCAGCAAGCGTTACGGCCGCTTGAGCGTGATGGCCCAATACCATTGCCGGATCGCAAAACTTTTTGCGGTCGGCCCTGAAAGCTTCAGGCCTCAGCCCAAGGTCGCTTCGGCCATCGTCCGCCTGAGACCCCATCTTATTCCGCCGGTGGAAGTCGGTGAGTATGCGCTCTTTGCGACAGTGGTTGCCTCCGCCTTCGGCCAGCGTCGCAAGACCTTGCGCAACGCCCTCAAATCCCTTTTGTCCGAGGAAACCATTCGCGCCTGTGGGATCGACCCTCAAGCCCGGGCCGAGACTCTGCCCATAACAGCCTTCGCGGCCTTAAGCCGAGCGCTGGCGCAAAGACCTGTACAGCCCGTTGCCGGCTAGGCGATAATATTTTTGGTCTCTCTTATTCACTTTTGCGATTGCTCATGAAAAAGCTGTTCATTTTGACCTTGACTGCTGTTCTGCTGAGTGCCTGTGAAAGCAAGGAGCGGAGCGAATTCCAACAAAAGCTGGCAGCACGCCTGGCCACCGATCCTGACCTGAAAGATTACAACCTCGATCCCAACGAAGTGGCCGAGTGCGTCACCAGCGAGATCGCCAAAACCCTGCCAGGCTTTCGAGGCTCTCCGGCGCGCAAACCTTACTGGGAGGCCTATGCCGCCTTCGAAAACGCGCGCACGACTGAAGAGGCTCTGGCTACAGTCAAACAATATCAAACCGTGTTCGGCACGGAAAAACTAGCAAGCGCTGCCGCGCTTGGCATCACCGAACACATCATGAACTGCATGGGCAACTTGATAGAAACCGCGCACCCAGCTCCGCGCTCTAAGAAGTGAGTTTCGACTTGAGGAGGAAACCATGCGCATCCTGCATACCATGCTCCGAGTCGGCGATCTGGACCGATCGCTCAAGTTTTATACCGAAGTCTTAGGGATGAGGCTCTTACGCCGCCACGACTATCCAGAAGGCCGCTTTACTTTGGCTTTCGTTGGCTACGGAGACGAGCGCGAAAACACCGTCTTGGAGCTCACCTACAACTGGGATACCCACGCCTATGAGCTGGGCAATGGCTTCGGCCATATCGCCATCGAAGTAGACGACGTCTATCAGGCCGTGGAGGAAATTCGCGCCAAAGGCGGCAAAATCGTGCGCGAACCAGGCCCGATGAAACACGGTCATACGATTTTGGCCTTTGTGGAAGACCCAGACGGCTACAAAATCGAACTATTAAGCCCTAAGGCTTGATTTTTTTCCGCCTGCCTCCATATTCATAGCACCTACCAACCCAACCTAAAAGGAGGAAGTTATGGCACTCTTGACGCCTTATGAACCGTGGTCGCTTTTGGATCGCTTTGAACGGGAAATGGAGCGCTCGTTAGAATCCATGCGCCGGCTTTTCCGCCCTGAAGAAGAGACGGCCGCGGCGGTGTGGTCGCCTTCGGTCGACATCAAGGAAGAGGCGAACCGCTATGTGGTCCAGGCCGACCTTCCGGGAGTCAAACCGGAAGACATCGAGGTTACCCTGCAAAACGGGGTGCTGACCATCAAAGGCGAGCGCCAAACCGAAGCCAAGGAAGAAAAGGAAAACTATCGCCGCATCGAGCGCTTCTACGGCAGCTTCTTCCGCCGCTTCACCCTGCCTGAAACGGTGGAAGAGGAGAAAATCGAGGCCAACTACGACAAAGGCGTGTTGACCATCAGCATTCCTAAAAAACCAGAAGTACAGCCTAAAAAAATCAGCGTCAAAGTCTCCTAAAATCTTCGCCCTCGACGCCTCCCAGCGTCGGGGGTTTTTGTTCCGCCACCGGTTCGACCAGCAGCAAAGCGCCGTCTACCTCGACGATTCTGACCTTCTCACCGCGCCTGAGCTCCCTATGAGCTAGGGAGATCGCTACCCACAAGCGACCATCGACTAGGATATCCCCTCGCTGACCGATAGGGATGGTCTGCCGGACTTCGGCCATCCTGCCTACCAAGCTCCGCCTCAGCAAAAGCCGCTTACGGCGACGTTGCCGCCACCAGCGCCAGAGGCTGACAAGCCCGGACACCACTGCCAGCACCGAAAATACAGCAAATTGAGCGCGCCAGTCCTCAGTCACCAGGGAGATCGTCCCCATCAGGGCAGCGGTCAGGATAGAGGCTAATATCAACAAAGTCGCCAGCGCCCTCACCTTTGTCCCCAGGTAAGCGGTAATTTTGTAGACTTCTGTCAAAAAGAATACTCAACATGCTATGATTCTTCCTGGATTTTTAAGGTCAACTCTCCATGAGCCGTGCATTCGTCAAAGAGGAAGCCATAGAGGCCGTTCAGGAACTGCCAGACAAGCCGATCAGCCCGCATCCAAACTATGTCACCCCAGAAGGATTGACAAAACTGCGTGAGCGCTTTGCGGCTTATCAGGCCCGTCAAGCGCAATTGAGCCGCTGGGAAGACTTAAGCGCCCGCCAGGAATTGATGTTGATCCGGCAGAACTTGCGCTATTTGGAGCAACGGCTGCAATCTGCAGTGGTGGTCGAACCCCCTTCACAAGTCGCAGACCGCGTGCATTTCGGCGCCTGGGTCGAGGTCGCAGACCCGCAAGGCAACCTCTACACCTATCGCATTGTTGGCGAAGACGAGGCAGACGCAAGCAAAGGCTATATCAGCTGGGTTTCCCCTTTAGCCCGCGCCTTGCTCGACGCCCGGGTCGGCGATCTTGTCCATTGGCGGCGGCCAGTGGGTGAGGTCGAGCTAAAAGTGATCACCATCCGCCGAAGCGAGGGGTAAAAAAACCCCGCCGCGGCGGGGTCTGGGAATATAGCGATTTTAGGAACTTAACGCAGGGCCATAGGGCCGGTCGACTTTGGGAACATGGTGAAGCAGCCAGTCGCACACGAACCGCGCTGTATCCTGGGTGACCTCTGCCTGACCAGCGTGAAACTTTTTCTGGAGATCAGCGCAGGTGGCGACCATTTTGTCGTGTTCTTCTTTGTGGGCGGCATAGCCGGAATAGCCTTTTTCCTGCATCAGCTTTTCTTCGGTCTGAAAATGCATCACCACGTAGTCGATCAACTCGTCCAACAGTTTTCCGACCGCATTTCTATCGCCCGTTGCAGCAGTTTCATAAAGTTGATTGACCATCGCAAAGATTTTCTGGTGCTGCTCGTCGCAAACCGGAACATCGGTACCAAACTGTTCTTTGGTCCAAGTCATAAGGGCCATAGAGTTTCTCCTCCGTCATTGCTTTCTTGAGATTCCCAGGGAAGACCCCGGAAGGAACATAATATGAATTTTTTGGCGGCAAAATTTGATCCAGAGCAAAGCTAAAGGCAAAACCGCCCAAGCTATAATTCCTCTTCGTTTCTCATCCATTTCCGTATGAGCTATTCCCCTTTGATCTCTCTGGCCAGTTGGTTAGAGCAAAGACTCTGCCACCAAGCTCCTGCCACCGGGCTTGGGATGTTTCGAATCGGCTACGGCCTGGTAGCCTTGCAGGAAATCGCTTTTCTCTATTATTTCCGCCACTTGATCTTCGACGAGACTCCTTACCTCGACCCAGGTCCGGCTTTAATTCCCTTGTTTTTAGTGTTGTGGGGAGGGGCGGCTTTGGGCTTGACCTTGGGGTTACACACCCGCCTGTGCGCTATTTTGAACTACAGCTTCTGGGTGGTTTTTACCAACTTCACGCCCATGTGGCGCGACTTCGACGGCGGTTTCGATCAGCTGATGATTTCTTCGGGGCTGTTTCTCGTCTTTCTGCCCTCCTGGCGCGCCTTGTCGCTGGACAACCTACGCCTGAAATTCAAATATTCAACCCTTGGCCATCGTTACGAACCGCCCCACACAGTCTCCGTGCTGGCCTACACTTTGCCGGTATTTGTCTCGCTGGGACTGCTGTATTTCGATTCAGCTATCCACAAGCTGTTCGCTCCACACTGGCGCAACGGCATGGGGGCTTGGCTGCCCTCTTCCCACCCTTATTACATCTCGGCGATCGATATGAGCTGGCTGCTCGAACGGGAGTGGCTAGAAAGGGGCATCGGTTATACCATCATCGTTTTTCAGTTCGTGTTTCCGTTTCTGTTCTGGCACCGACTTTTTCGGGTTCCGTTTTTAATCTTAGGGACGCTGTTTCACGGTGGGATTACCCTATCCTTCAACATCTATCCCTTTGGCCTGGGGATGCTGGTCCACTATGCCCTGCTCGTGCCTTTTGGTTGGTGGCGCAGGCTTGGGGAAAAGCTGCGCCTTCCCAAGCCACGCCTTATCGTGTACTACGACGGCCAATGCCCCCTATGCTGGCGCACGGTGCTAGTAGTAGAACACTTCGACCTGCGCAAAGCCGTC
The DNA here is from genome assembly GCA_046295755.1 of Methylohalobius sp. Taxonomy (GTDB): domain Bacteria; phylum Pseudomonadota; class Gammaproteobacteria; order Methylococcales; family Methylothermaceae; genus Methylohalobius. The sequence goes on along the minus strand of JBKBMR010000002.1, from coordinate 7,277 downwards.
AGATTTCTAGACCTCCAGACCCATGCCGCCCAACAGCCGGCACTGGCTGGGATAAGCGAGGCAGAACTCCTTAAAGATTTATATGCGATAGATACTGAGGGGCGGACTTATTGCGGCCTTGACACCTACCTTAAGATTTTAAGCAGCCTGGGCTATCCAAAGCCCATCGCTTGGGTGCTTCGCCTGCCCGGGGTCTATTTCCTGGCTACCCTGATCTACCGCCGTATCGCCGATAACCGTCAAAGGCTTCCGTGCGAGGCCGCTTGCCTTCCGAGAGCGAAACGCAGCTTTCTCTTTCAAGACGCCTGGAAGGAATGGCTGGGATCCACGCGCTGCCAAGCCTTCCGCTTGGCTAAAGTACTGGTAGTCCTGATCGCTCTGCAGCTCAACAGCAGCTTACACTACGGCCTGCTCTACCGCTTAGGAATGGCCAATTCCTTAGGCCCTTTGAGTGCGGTGAGCAACATGCTGCTGTCGGTGTCCCACGCATTTTTGGGAATCACGCCCCACGCGCTGTACATGGACGATCATTTCAAAGGCTATCATCTGATTTGCGCCATCACCTTCCAAGACCAGGCGGGAAACGAGCGCTGGCTGCCGCTCGTCAACGAGGAGGGAAGGCTGGTGGCGCCAAACTGGGGACGAGTTCATTCTATGTGGGCCAACGTCGCCGTCACGCCGAGGCTCGAACAGCGGCGGCTTGCGAAATTCCTGGAGAAAGTGACGGCGTTTTACGGCCCAAGGCTTGGGCTTGATCTGAACGCAGCGCGCTTTCGGGTAAAAGCCAAACCGATCCGCATGCCGGCCGACTGGGAGGCGGAACTTCGCCGTTTTAACCTAAGCCAACCGTGGCGGGATATAGGCGAGGTTGTCTGGTACAATAAGACAGCACAGGTACGCTTTACCGAACAGCTCGTAAGCGATCTTAAGTATTCTGATCCTCGTTAGCGTTGGACTTAGCAGCCTGCCTCACCCTGCACCGGCAGGTGAGCTGGTGCAGCACCCCTGCCCCCCATAGCCCCCAGGAGGTGGTTTTGAGGACCAACAAGGGAATGGCAACGGTCTTGATTCCCCAGATCAAGACCGCAATCGCCCCGGCGCCCCCAACGCTCCAGGCAAAAGCCCCCAACGGTCCGCCGATCAGAACCTTGAGCGACAATTTTCGTCGAAGCGCCCGACCGAGTCTTATCAATATTGTTTTCATCGGGCTTAAAGCCAACCACTCCTTAAGCCTTGTCATTTCGAGCGAAGCGAGAAATCTTTTAAAGATTTCTCCTCGCTGGCGCTCGTCGAAATGACAATAAGGGAACGCGACTTCTAATTAATTGTCATTGCGAGCGCATTGTGGCAATCGATGATGCGGCAACATTCATAAAATTGCAATAATCTAGTTTATGCTAAGAAACTCTCTCCTGGACTACCGATGTGGCTGAGATGGTTCCCGTGGCGCTTTATCATCCGTTACTTAGCCCGCACCCATGGCTTTATCGATCCCCTGGCATTGCTGGCAAAAGCGCGCCGCTTCGCCAAACCATCAGAGGTTGCCGAACCCATGGAACTTTTGCGCGCCGGGATGGTATTCCACGCCCGCGGACTGATCAACAGCCGAGTCATTCAACACAATCTGGATTGGGTCTGGCCTTACTGGATCGAGCGCCAGTTCGATCCTCGCGATGAATCCTTTATTCCGCGGGCTTTTTCCCTCACCCACGTGAACCTCACTCACCGCAACTGGACCGCGCTGGGCTGGCCGGATTGGGAGGAGTACCCAATCGTCGACCCACGCGGCCTGCTGACGCCTTTGTACGATGGCTGGTCGCTGGATGCTTGGATTGCCTCCGATCACGGTTGGCTGCTACCGTCGCGCAGCCGCACCAGCGAGCAGCTCCTGGTGCTGGACCCGGTCCCAACCATTATCACCACTACCCAGCACGAAGGTCTACAGCTCATCACCCAGGCTAGTTTAGTTCTGGAAGACGGCCAGCCCATCCCCACGCTCTCTGTATCCGCGACTGCGGAACGCCCTGCCTGGGCGGTGTTGGCTTTGCGCCCCTATAACCCGGAAGGGATTAGCTTCATCTACACCATCGAGTTGGCTTCCGACCGGCGCAGCTGGCAAGTAAACGATGCCGCTATAGTCGAATTCGATACCCCAGCCGAACGCCACCTCACCGCCGACTACCACAGCGCTGATGTCTCCTTGAACTTGCTGGAGCGGGAGGAACGGACTCAGGTAAATTGCCAACTAGGCATGGCCACCGCCGCTGCGCTGTTTCGCCTCGAACCGGGCCAAAGCCGCACAGTCGAAGTCAAGATCCGGCTGCCTCGAGCATCTAAGCCTTATCTCCGCGCCGACGCTTGGGAACGTGAACGCCGCCTAGCCTGTCGATTGGAGATTCCCGATGCGCGTCTCCAATTCCTTTACGATGCCGCCATTACCACCCTGATCCTCCATGCGCCCGGGGAAGTTTATCCAGGTCCCTATACTTACCGCAGGTTTTGGTTCCGAGACGCCGCCTTCATCCTCCACGCCCTTTTGTGCGTTGGCCTGACCGAACGGGCAGAACGCGCTTTGGATCGTTTCCCAGGCCGCCAGACTGCGAGCGGTTACTTCCATTCTCAAGAAGGGGAGTGGGATGCCAACGGCGAGGTGTTGTGGATTTTGGCTAGATTCTGCGAGTTGTCCGGTCGCCCACCCAAATCCTCGTGGCAGGAAGCGATCTTGCGCGGCGGCTACTGGATTCTCAGAAAACGCTTGCCCGATGACGGTTCCGAGCACGCAGGCTTATTTCCGGCTGGCTTTAGCGCCGAGCACCTTGGCCCCAACGATTACTATTACTGGGACGATTTCTGGGGCATCGCCGGCCTCAAAGCCGCCGCCAAACTGGTCGAGGCTTTCGATCCAGTCTCGGCACGCGCCTTTTTAGAAGGCGCCAAAGACTTTCAGCGTGCTCTCGATTCGAGCTTAAAGCGCGCCGCTATCCGCCTAGGCCGCCCCGCTATGCCCGCCGCCCCCACTCGGCGCTTGGACGCCGGTGCCATCGGCTCATTGGTAGCAGGCTATCCTTTGCAGCTTTATCCGCCGCGCGATGCGCGCCTGCTCGACACAGCCGAGTTTCTGCTCGAACGCTGCTTCGTCAAAGGGGGGTTTTTTCAGGATATGACTCACTCCGGAATCAACCCGTACTTGACCCTGCACGTCGCCCAGGTGCTCCTGCGGGCAGGCGATAAGCGTTGCTTGGATCTGATGGAAACAGTCGCTGCACTGGCTTCCCCCACCGGCCAGTGGCCCGAAGCCATCCATCCCCATACCCTAGGCGGCTGCATGGGGGACGGGCAACACGTGTGGGCGGCGGCGGAGTGGCTGCTGATAATGCGCAACAGCTTCGTGCGCGAGGAAGGCAACTCCCTGATCCTCGCCAGCGGCATCGCAAAGCGCTGGATTGAATCCAAGCAAACGCTGCGCTTTGGACCTGCGCCTACTCGCTTTGGGACAATCACCATCGCCGTAGAGAGTTCAAGCGGGCGCTGCCGAATTTCCTGGAAGGGAGATTGGCGCCATAAGCCGCCTGAGATCATCGTTCACCTGCCCGGACGCGAACCCGTCTCGTGCGCGTCTGACCAAAACGAGGTACTGCTATGAATATCGTCATGATGACCAACACCTATCTGCCCCATGTCGGCGGCGTGGCGCGCTCGGTGTCCTCTTTTACCGAAGAATACCGCGCTTTGGGCCACCGCGTGCTGGTGGTGGCGCCGGAATTTGCCGGCGCTCCCGAGCGCGAGGAGGACGTGGTACGGGTGCCGGCGATCCAGAACTTCAACGGCAGCGATTTCGCCGTGGTCCTACCGTTCTTCAGCGATCTGGCCGAGGCCCTGGATGCGTTTCATCCCGACCTGATCCACGCCCACCACCCTTATCTATTGGGTATGACCGCGCTTAGAGAAGCGCGCACTCGCAACCTGCCTTTGGTGTTTACCCACCATACCCGATACGAATACTATACCCACTACGTGCCGCTGGATTCGCCAGCGCTCAAGCGCTTCGTAGTAGAACTTGCGACTCGTTATGCCAACTTGTGTGACCTGGTATTCGCTCCCAGCGAAAGCATCGCCAAGTTGCTCTCTCAGCGCGGGGTTAAAACCCCCATCGAAGTGGTCCCTACCGGCGTTCGGCTGGAACGCTTCGCCTGCGGCGATGGCAATAGGATGCGTCAGGCTGCGGGGATTCCCGAAGGAGCGTTTGTGATCGGCCACGTGGGGAGGCTGGCGCCGGAGAAGAACTTGAGGTTCCTGGCCGAGGCGGTCGCTGCATTTCTAGCCCGCCATCCCAACGCTCACTTCTTGGTCGCTGGACGCGGGTCGTGTGAAGCAGAAATCCTTAGCCTATGCGCTGCCGCGCAGGTAGCAGACCGCCTGCACCAGGTAGGTGTTTTGGTAGACCAGGCTCTGGCCGATGCCTACCACGCCATGGACGTGTTCGCCTTTGCTTCCTACAGCGAGACTCAAGGGTTGGTGCTGGTCGAGGCGATGGCAGCTGGCACTCCGGTAGTGGCCTTAGACGCTCCAGGTGTGCGCGAAGTGGTGATCGATCAAAGCAACGGCCGCCTGGTGATCCATCAGGATAAGGCGGAATTCAGCGCCGCCTTGGATTGGATTTACACCTTGCCCCAGTCCCGCCGCCAGGCGCTCGAAGAGGCCGCCCGTCGCACCGCCGAACATTTCTCCCTGCCCCGCATGGCGGCTAAGGCATTGAGCTGTTATCAAAAACTCTTAGCCTCCCGACAGCTACCCCATTCATCAGCAGAAGACGAAGCCTGGGAACAAGTGTTGCGCCGGATCAAAACAGAATGGGAAATTGTCCGCGAGATGGCAGAGGCGGCTGGGATAGCTCTGGTCGGCAACGAGCCTTTAGTAAAAAACGGAGCGTGATGTTGACCCTCCTGCGCCGCTTGCGCAAAGCTCTAAACCGCAGCGAATGGTTTATCCGCTGGCTGGCTTTGCCTTGCTTTGAGGGTCCGCCCACTACCCCGGGATTGATTCTGATCCAGATCGACGGGCTTGCTTTGCCTCAACTGCAGCGCGCCCTGAAACGGAGGCGAATGCCCTTTCTGCGGCGCTTGATCCGCCGCGGTTTCCGTCTCTACCCCCACTACCCAGGTCTTCCTACCACGACTCCAGCGTGTCAGGGGGCGCTGTTCTACGGCGTTCATCCAGTGGTGCCGGCTTTCAGTTTCCGCGCCTGCCGGGAATTGGTACGCATGTACGAACCGGAAGCTGCCAGAGCGGTCGAGGAACGCCTCGCCAACCACGGCCATTCCCCGCTGCTGTTAGGCGGCAGCGTCTATGCGAGCAATTTCACCGGCGGGGCGCAAGAGCCCCACTTCTGTCCTGCCGCCCTCGGCTGGGGGAAGCCTTTGCGGGGGGCGCCGTCCTGGGTGCTTTTGTTGTTCGTCCTGCTTCATCTGCCAAGCTTCGTGCGCCTTGCCACCCTGTTGCTGATCGAGCTGGGGCTGGCGGTGACCGACTGCGTGCGCGGCATTATCCAAGGCCAGGATTTTTTCAAGGAACTCAAGTTCATCTCTTCCCGGGTCGGAATCTCCATCCTGTTGCGCGAGCTTTCGGTCATCGGTGCCAGTTTAGACGCGAGCCGGGGGCTGCCGGTGATCTACGCAAACTTTTTGGGCTACGATGAACAGGCCCACCGCCGTGGCCCCGACTCCCAGTTCGCTCATTGGACCTTAAAGGGGATAGACGCCGCCATCGCCCGGATCTGGCGCGCAGCGCGTCGCTCTCAGCGCCGCCGCTACCAGGTCTGGATTTACTCCGACCACGGCCAAGAGCGGGTAACACCTTACTTTAACCGCTACGGACGCCACCTCGACGAGGCGGTGACAGAGCTGTTTGCCGAACTTGGTCTGCCTGACCGATTGCAGGCAGACGTGGGCCGGGGTATCCAAACCCAGCGCATCCGTTGGTTCGGCGGCCACCTCATCCAGCGCCTATTTCCGATCTGGAACGGGGATGAAAAAAGCGATGAGAAGCAAGCTATGCTCGCCGCCTTGGGACCGGTGGGCCATCTCTATCTGGATCGTCCCTTGGATAACAGCTTACGGACACAGATTGCAAAAGGCTTGGTAGAGCAAGCCCAGGTCCCCTTGGTGCTGGCAAACAAAGCCGAGGGGGTGTGCGGTTGGACTGCAGAAGGCGAATTTTGGCTTCCGCAACAGGCGGCCGAGCTGTTCGGCGCCGACCATCCGTTCCTCGATCAGCTAGGAAACGATTGGGTAAAACTGTGCCAGCACCCGGATGCCGGCGATTTCGTCCTGGTCGGTTGGCGCAAGGGGATTTCCCCTTTGAGTTTTGCGATCGAGAACGGCGCTCATGCAGGAGCAGGCCCTAATGAAACTTCGGCGTTCGCCTTGTTGCCTCAGGAGGTTTCCTTGCCCCACGTCCATCGCCAGTATCTGACCACCTTCGAGCTGCGCGCCGCTGCCCTTAGCCTCCTAGGCTATGCCTGACTCGACTGCCACTTTAAGAGTCGTCACTTACAACATCCGCAGCTGCTTGGGAACCGACGGGCGGCGCCTGCCGGAGCGCGTCGCCCAGGCCATCGCCACCCTAGAGCCGGACATCGTCGCCCTGCAGGAGGTCGACGTAAACCGACCGCGCAGCGGCTGCCTCGATCAGGCCCATCGGATCGCCCATAGTTTAAGCATGGCCTGGGTCTTCCATCCTTCCTTCGAAGTAGCTGAGGAGCAGTACGGTAACGCTGTTTTAAGCCGCTTGCCGATGCGCCTCATCAAAGCCGGTCCTCTTCCTGGAGCCAGGCGCCTCGAGCCGCGCGGGGTGTTGTGGGTGGCGGTGGACTGGCGAGGAAGGGAGCTTCAGGTATTCAATACCCACTTCGGCCTCTCTCCCGCCGAGCGGCAGTTGCAACTTAAGGCGCTTTTAGGTCCGGATTGGCTTAAAGCTCCAGCCTGCCTGGGCCCAGTGATCCTGTGCGGGGATTTCAACGCCCATGCCGCTTCCGGTTTGTGCCGGCGCCTTCGGGCACACCTCACCGATGCCGCGGCTGCCGCCCGCCAGCGCCATCTGCGCGGGACTTTCCCTAGCCGCTTTCCCCTGGTGCGCCTGGACCACATCTTCGTCAGCCCCCACTTTAAAGTGATCCGGGCAGAGGTAGCTTTAGCTGCGATTTGCCGCACGGCCTCCGACCACCTGCCCTTGTTGGTAGAGCTTACCGCCTGATTCTGTGGTATACTTTAGACTTTCCC
>JBKBMR010000001.1:0-56341 GCA_046295755.1 Methylohalobius sp. | reverse complement strand
ACTGCCCTGATCCCAGGAAAGCCTGCGCCCAAGCTGATCACCAAAGCGATGGTGGAAACCATGAAGGAAGGCAGCGTGATCGTGGACCTGGCAGCCGAGCAGGGAGGAAACTGCGAGCTGACCGAACCGGGTAAGGTGGTCAAAAGATACGGCACTACCATCATCGGCTACACCGATCTTCCTAGCCGCATGCCGACCACCGCCAGTCAGCTGTACGCCACCAACCTGCGCCATCTTTTGACCGATCTATGTCCAGAAAAGGACGGCATCATCCACCTCAACATGGACGATGTGGTCATCCGCAGCGCTACGGTGATGAAAGAAGGCCAGATCACCTGGCCGCCTCCGCCTATCCCCGTGTCCAAGGAAGAAAAGCCAGCCGGCGCGGTATCCGCCCCGCCGGTTGAGGCAAAGCCGGCCAAGAAACTCTCTGCTACCTGGGTCACCGCCATACTGATGGCGCTTGGGGGATTGGGGCTGTATGGCATAGGCCTGGTGGCGCCGGCCGAGTTTTTGACTCATCTTACCGTGTTCGTGCTGGCGTGTTTCGTCGGTTACATGGTGATCTGGAACGTGACCCCGGCCCTGCATACGCCGCTGATGAGCGTGACCAACGCCATTTCCGGGATCATCGTCTTGGGGGCTTTGATCCAAATCTCTTCGCCCGGCGTGGTGCTTAAGTTTTTGGCCTGGGTGGCGGTGTTGATTGCCAGCGTCAACATCTTCGGCGGGTTCTGGGTGACCCAACGCATGCTCGGCATGTTCCGCAAACAATCGTAACGGGGGGAAAGGACATGCCAGAAGGTATTATTATCGTTTCTTACATTGCAGCGACTATCTTGTTCATCTTGGCCTTGCGCGGCTTAAGCCACCCGGAAACCGCCCGTCCCGGTAACCTGTATGGCATCATCGGCATGGCCTTAGCGATTCTCGCTACGGTCTTGTCGGAACGCGTGACCACCTATGGGCTGGTGATCTCGGCTATGGCCATCGGCGGGGCGGTAGGGGTGACCGTGGCGCGCCGAGTGCAGATGACCCAAATGCCGGAACTGGTGGCGATCCTGCACAGCCTGGTTGGGCTGGCGGCGGTGTTGATTGGGTTTGCCAACTACATCGATCCTACCGCAAGCTTTACGGGAACGGCTAAGACCATCCACGAGTTGGAAATTTACTTAGGGGTTTTGATCGGAGCGGTGACCTTTACCGGTTCGGTGGTCGCCTTTGGCAAGCTGTGCGGCAAAATCTCTGGCAAGCCGCTCATCCTTCCCGCGCGCCACTGGCTCAACTTGGGAATGCTGATTTTAGCCGTGTTGCTCGGCAAGTGGTTCTTAGGTACCGGGAGCCTGGCGCTAGGTCTTGTCTCCTTAACTCTTATGACTTTGATCGCCTTTGCCTTTGGGGTGCATATGGTGATGGCTATCGGCGGGGCGGACATGCCGGTGGTGGTATCGATGCTCAATAGCTACTCGGGATGGGCGGCTTCGGCTACCGGTTTTATGCTCGAAAACGACCTTCTAATCGTCACCGGTGCGCTGGTAGGTTCTTCTGGCGCTATCCTGAGCTATATCATGTGTCGGGCGATGAACCGCAATTTCTTAAGCGTCATCGCCGGTGGTTTCGGCACCGAAGGGGGGGCACCGGCTGTAGGGGTGAGCGGAGAAGTCCAGGCGATCGACCCCGAAGAGGCCGCAAACCTCTTGACCGACGCCAAGAACGTCATCATCGTGCCCGGCTATGGGATGGCAGTGGCGCAGGCCCAGTACATAGTGGCCGAGATCGTCAAGACCTTGAGGGCCAAGGGTGTCAACGTCCGCTTCGGCATCCATCCGGTGGCCGGGCGCATGCCTGGGCATATGAATGTGCTTCTGGCCGAGGCCAAGGTACCTTACGACATCGTCTTCGAGATGGACGAGATCAACGAGGATTTCCCCGAGACCGATGTGGCAGTGGTGATCGGCGCCAACGACATCGTCAACCCGGCCGCGCAAGAAGACCCAACGAGCCCCATCGCTGGGATGCCGGTGCTGGAAGTGTGGAAGGCCAAAACCTGCATCGTCCTAAAGCGCAGCATGGCCACCGGCTATGCTGGAGTGGATAACCCGTTGTTTTTCCGCGATAACACCAGGATGTTGTTCGGGGACGCCAAGGATAGCCTGGAAAAGGTGCTAGCGTATTTGAAGCAGTAAGCGCTGTGGTTCAGGTGGGTTAGGGAGAACCCGCCTTTACCCAAGCTGGCTATGATTTCGAGAAAGTGGCTTGTAATCGGTATGGAAAATCCGGCGAGTCGGTCTTAAATTCCCTCTACAATTCCTATTCAAGCATCAACCTAAGTGCCAAAGGTATTGGACTCATACACGATCTTGACTTTTTTTCTGGTTTTTGGTAGCTAAAAAACTCCAAACCTCACGAGAGGAGGTAATGTATGAAAAAAGCCTTCCAAATCCTTGCGCTTTTAGGAATCGCTTTGAGCTTGTCCGGCTGCCCAAATCCGGATAAAGAAACCCAAAGACCTCCAGGCTGGAGAAGCTCCCTCTTCTTCAAGATACCCAACCATTGATCTGAAACGTTCAAACTTAACCCTCCTCTTTCCCGCAAGCGGGAGAGGGGGGTTGAATTTTCAATCTAACTCAGATATAAAAACGCCGTGCACCGAGCACAACGACCTTAATAAACCTATAACGACGAGGAGGAAAACATGAAGAAAGCTCTCGGCATCCTGGCAATCGTGTTGGCAACCATAAGCCTGGTCGGCTGCGGTAACTCGCCCGATGGCGACAAGCAGCGCCTTTCCAGCACCACTATTTCCCCTAAGGTTTAGGGTTAAACCTGAGCTGAGACGCCCAAACATAAAAATCCGTTTTTTCGATGTGTCTTGTGACCCGGGCTTTGCCCGGGTTTTTTACTGCCGTGACCTAATAAGCTATAAGCTGTAGTGCTTGCTTTTTATAATTAAAGTTGGTAGGGACGACGATTTAAGGAATTGTCTCTTTGAATAGCGGCCTGTTTCTCTCACGTCTCGAACGACTTGCCAAGCTGCCGGGTGCTTCGCTTAAGGGACTGATCGGCTTGGAAAAAGAAAGCCTGCGCGTCACCACCGCTGGCTGGATCGCCAAGACCCCCCATCCGCAGGCTTTAGGTTCGACCCTCACCCATCCCCACATCACTACCGATTATTCCGAAGCGCTGTTGGAGTTCATCACTCCACCTTATGCCGATGGCCTTGCAACCTTAGCGTTCTTGGACGAGATCCACCGGTTTGTCTACCTGCACCTGGATCCGCATGAGGTTCTTTTAGCTACCAGCATGCCTATAGGCTTTGCGCACGACGAGGACATTCCCATCGCCTGCTATGGTGAGTCCAACATCGGGCGGATGAAACATGTCTATCGAGTGGGCTTGAGCTATCGTTATGGCCGCGCCATGCAGGCCATCGCTGGTATCCACTACAACTATTCCGTCGCCGAGGGATTGTGGCCGATATTGCGGGAAATCTTAAAGGACGACCGTCCGCAGCAGGAATTTAAGTCCGCCGTCTATTTTGACCTGATCCGCAACCTCAAACGCTACGGTTGGCTTTTGCTTTATCTGTTCGGTGCCTCGCCGGTGGTGAACCGGGTTTTTCTGGAGTGCCGGGGGGGAATCCCTGAAAGGTTCATTCAGCTTGCGCCAGATACCTATGGCCTGCCTTACGCCACTTCTCTCAGGATGAGCGATATAGGCTACAAGAACCCAACCCAGGCCAAGCTGCACATCTCCTGCAATACCCTGGAAGAATACGCCGCCGGGTTGTGTCACGCCATCGAAACTCCTTATCCTCCGTATCAAGCTATCGGGGTTAAAGTCAACGGCGACTATCGTCAGCTCAACGCTAACCTCCTGCAAATCGAAAACGAATATTACAGCATCGTGCGCCCCAAGCAACCGGCAGAGTATGGCGAGCGGCCAACGTTGGCGCTGCGCCGAAGGGGGGTAAGATACATTGAGGTGCGAGCATTGGATCTTAACCCTTATGAACCTTTGGGGATAGATCACCATGAGGTTTATTTCTTAGAAGCCTTTCTCTTGCATTGCTTGCTTCAAGACAGTCCGCCCCAAACCCTGGCCGAAAGCCAGGCGATCCAGGCTAACTTGCTCGCCACTGCCCAGCGGGGGCGCGATCCTGAGCTGACCCTAATCCGGCAGGGCTGCGCTGTGCCTTTGCGCCAATGGGCCGCAGAAATCTTTGCCGCACTTTCTCCGCTGTGCCAACTGTTGGACGATTCCTTGCCGGCTAGACCTTATCAAACTAGCCTAGAGTTTTATCGGGAACGGGTGCTGAACCCCGACTCGACTCCTTCGGCTAGGATATTGGCGCAGCTGCGTGCCAGCGGGGAATCTTTTGCTAGCTTTGCCTTGAAAAAATCGCTAGAGCACGCAGACTATTTTCGCCACCGCCCGCTGCTAGGGGAGCGCTTGGCTTGGTTTGAGCGAATTTCTCGCCAGTCCATTCAGGAGCAACAACGCATCGAAGCCGAAGACAAGCTCGGCTTTGATGAATTTCTCGAAAACTATTTCAGTCAAACTTGTCAGAATGAAAAATGAGCTTTGATTTAGAATATTGGCAGGAGCAGCTGGCCGGCAAAAAGCCGCGCACCATTTTGGAGGTGGCCTTGGAGCAGTTCGAGAGCATCGCCATCGCCTTCAGCGGTGCTGAGGATGTGGTGTTGATCGACATGGCCTGCCAACTGCGCGCAACAGTGTCCGCGTTCACTTTGGACACGGGGCGCCTGCATCCAGAAACCTATCGTTTCATCGAGCAAGTGCGCGAGCGCTATCCTATCGAACTGGACGTTTTGTATCCAGACGCTGAAGAAATCCGCGATCTTGTTCAGCGCAAAGGCCTGTTTAGCTTTTACCGCGACGGCCACCAAGAGTGCTGCCAGATCCGCAAAGTTTCCCCCTTAAAGCGCAAGCTGGCTACCCTGGATGCCTGGATCAGCGGCCAGCGCCGTGACCAAAACCCAGACACCCGGGGAAACTTAAGAGAAGTGGAATTAGACCTGAGCTTTAAAGGCCGAAGCGGCAAATTGGTCAAATTCAACCCCCTCGCTAACTGGACCTCGGCCCAAGTTTGGGACTACATTGCAGCCTTCAAAGTCCCTTTCAACGAACTGCATCGGCGCGGCTTCCGCAGCATAGGCTGCGAACCTTGCACTCGAGCTGTGCTTCCTCATCAGCACGAACGCGAAGGGCGATGGTGGTGGGAAGAGGCTGCTAAAAAAGAGTGCGGGATTCACCGCAAACCGGATCAATAACAAGGTAGCTTAAGCCCTTCAAACAAAGCGTCAACCTCGCGCTGGTCGCGCAGTTTCATTGCCTGCTCTACCTTAGCTCGAGTCAGATGGGGCGCGAACAGCTCGATGAAGTCATAGATGAACTTGCGCACAAACATGTCCCGGCGCAAGCCGATCTTGGTCACGCTGGGCCCGAATAGATGGCTGGCATCTAGCGCCACTAAATCTTGATCGACCTTGGGGTCATAAGCCATCTTGGCTACGATACCAACGCCTAATCCTAACCGAACGTAGGTTTTGATCACATCGGCGTCCACCGCCGTCAGCGCCAGGCGCGGTTGCAAGCCGTGCTGGGCAAAAGCTTCATCGAGCTTGGAACGGCCGGTAAACCCGAATACATAAGTTATCAATGGCCATTCGGCGACATCTTGTAAAGTCAGCGGCTGCTTTTCCAACAGGGGGTGTCCCTGCGGGACGAGGACACAGCGGTTCCATTGATAGCATGGAAGCATCACCAGATTTTCGAACAGCTCCAACGCTTCGGTAGCGATGGCGAGGTCGGCGACTCCGCGGGAGGCCAGATCTGAGATCTGCACCGGAGTGCCTTGGTGCATAGTCAAAGTCACCCGCGGATAGCGAGCCATAAATTTCTTAACTACGGGTGGCAAGGCATAACGCGCCTGGGTGTGGGTCGTGGCAATCGCCAGGGTACCGCATTGGTCGTCGCGATACTCCTCGGCGATCCGTTTGATATTTTCGGCTTTGCGCAGGATTTCCCCCGCCAGTTCCACGACCAGCTTTCCCGCCGGCGTGATCTCGGTCAGTTGTTTGCCGTTGCGGGCGAAAATTGGGATGCCCAGTTCATCCTCAAGCAGGCGGACTTGTTTGCTGATCCCAGGTTGGGAGGTGAACAGACTTTCGGCCGTCGCCGAGACGTTGAGATCGTGATGGGCGATTTCCCAAATGTAGCGCAGCTGCTGAAGTTTCATTTCGGATATCGTTTAATCTATAAATATTCTTTTTAATTATAAGATTTTCAACAAGCGCCATAAAGTTCGACTGGACCGTGCTTGGGACCTAGGGGGCAGTGTATAATAAAATAGCTCACTGATAACTTGCGGAACCCTGCCATGACCTTCGTCGTTACCGAAAACTGCATCAATTGTAAGTACACTGACTGCGTAGACGTTTGCCCGGTCGATTGCTTCCGCGAAGGGCCTAACATGCTCGTGATCGATCCGGATGAATGCATCGACTGTACTTTGTGCGAGCCTGAGTGCCCCGTCAACGCGATTTATTCCGAAGACGAGGTCCCCGAAGACCAACGGGTGTTTATCCAGCTCAACGCCGAATTGGCCAAGAAATGGCCTGTCATCACCGAAGTCAAAAATCCTCTTCCGGACGCCGACGAATGGAATGGCAAACCGGGTAAGCTGAAGTTATTGAAGAAAGAGTGGTAGGTGATTTGAGCCTGCCAAACTGTATTTAAAGCCATATCTTGTACGGTGCTCCGGCTTGCTCGCGCGCCAAGCGGGGCACTAAGTAGCCAGGCAGCCTGCGGCGCAGCTGTTCGTAAAGCAGCTTGGCTTTGGCTTCGGGGATTTCGAAATGGGCTGTTCCCCGGGTGCGGTCGAGCAAATGCAGGTAATAAGGCAGGATGCCGGCTGCAAAGGCGGTTTCCTGCAAAGCGACTAAAGTCTCCACCTCATCGTTTACGTTTTTGAGCAAGGTGCTTTGGTTCAGCACGGGAATGGCGTGCCTGCGAAGCCGGTGGACTGCTTCTGAAACCTCGTTGTCGATCTCGTTGGCGTGATTGGCGTGGACCACCATCACGCACTGCAGGCGAGTGGCGGTCAGGATTTGCACCAATTCCGCCGTGATTCGAGAGGGTAGAACGATGGGAAGACGGCTGTGGATGCGCAGCCTGTGGATGTGGCCAATCTCGGCTAGGGCCTGGATCAGGGTTCTAAGGCGCGCGTCTGCCAGCATCAGGGGATCGCCGCCGCTTAAGATCACTTCTTTGATCGAGGGATCGCGGCGCAGGTAGTTCAAAGCTGCCTGTAGGCGGCTTGGGTTGAGTTGATCGTTGAGGTAAGGATACTCGCGCCGAAAACAGTAACGGCAATGGATCGCACAGGCGCCCGTGGCGATGAGCAAGGCTCGGCCATGGTATTTGTGCAGCACTCCTGGGGTTTTCCTGGCCTGCGTGTCGCCGACCGGATCGCTGACGAAGCCAGGAACCCAAAGGGTTTCGCTGGCCTTTGGCAATACCTGAAGCAGCAAAGGGTCGTTGGGATCGCCCGGGCGCATCCGCGCTGCGAACCCGCGCGGTACTCGGAAAGGAAAAGTTGCCTCCGCATCCGGACTCCAGAGATCCTCGGGCAGGCCAAGAAATGCGAGGAGGTCCCGTGGCGAGCGAAACCCTTGTGCCAGTTCTTGCTGCCAGGCAGTCGGGGTGGAGGGTTGGGGTATAATGATCGTCACCGATTAAACTTTGCAAAGGACTTATTCGACATGGCGACCTATAGTACCAACGAATTCAAAGCGGGGTTGAAAGTGCTTTTGGACGGAGACCCATGCGTGATTTTAGAGAACGAGTTCGTCAAGCCTGGCAAGGGGCAAGCGTTCAACCGGGTCAAATTCCGGAATCTGAAAACCGGTCGAGTCCTAGAGCGGACCTTCAAGTCCGGCGAAAGTCTTGAGGGCGCCGATGTCGTAGATACCGAAATGCAGTACCTATATAACGACGGTGAGTTTTGGTACTTCATGGACCCAAACACCTTCGAGCAGGTTGCCGCAGACGCCCAAGTCGTGGGCGATGCCAAGCAGTGGTTGAAGGAGCAGAGCTTGTGTACGGTCACTTTGTGGAACGGTGACCCCATTGCAGTGACGCCGCCCAATTTCGTTGAGCTTACGGTGGTCGAGACCGATCCTGGGGTCCGCGGGGATACTTCTGCTGGCGGCAGCAAGCCGGCAAAACTCGAAACCGGAGCGGTGGTGCGGGTGCCGTTGTTCATCCAGGTGGGTGAGGTCCTCAAGATAGACACGCGCACCGGTGAATACGTCTCTCGGATCGGTAAATAGACCTGCCTGGCAACCCGCGTGCAGTTTGCAGATGCTGCACCGGCGGGCGGCAATGTTGGAAAAGATCCGCGCCTTTTTCCGCCGCGCCGGGGTGCTGGAAGTAGAGACTCCTCTGCTCTGGCCGACGGCTGGAACTGATCCTCATTTGGACTATTTCCCAGTGGATGGCGGAGGTTGCGCGCTGTATCTTCAAACCTCCCCGGAATTTGCCATGAAGCGCCTGCTGGTCGCAGGTTCCGGCTCGATCTACCAGATATGCAAAGCGTTCCGGCGTGGAGAAGCAGGACGCCTGCACAATCCGGAATTTACCTTGCTGGAATGGTACCGGCTCGGCTTCAATTTGTCCCAGCTGATGGACGAGGTCGCTCAGCTTTTGCAAGAATTGTTGGGCAGCCGCGTCTTAAGGCGAATGAGCTTTAGCTACGGGGAATTGTTCCAAGAACACATCGGCGTCTCCTGGCAGGCGTCATTATCCGATCTCAAGCGGCAGGCCGAATCTTTGGGGTGGCCAGAAGCTTCTGCAGTATGTGGGCAGGAGCGCAGCCTGTGGCTCGATTTCTTGTTTTCCCATGCAGTTCAACCCAGGCTTCCCAAGGAAGCGGTGGTCTTCGTCTGCGACTTTCCGGCCCCGCTGGCGGCTTTGGCCCGGCTCAGGCCGGATGATCCTGAGGTGGCGGAGCGATTCGAGGTGTTCGTCGACGGAGTGGAACTTGCCAACGGATACCACGAACTGAACGATCCGCTCGAGCTGCGTGCTCGTTTCGATGCGGACTTGGCCTGGCGCCGCCGCGCCGGACTGCCGCTCCCGCCTGTAGATGAGGCGTTTTTGGCTGCGCTGGAGGCAGGGCTGCCGGACTGTTCAGGCGTAGCCTTAGGAGTGGACCGGGTTCTGATGCTCGCTGAAGGGGTTTCGGCCATTTCCGATGTCCTGCCATTTCCCCTCCGGCTGGCATGGTGAGACCTTTTCGTTTCCCTTCGCTGGTTACCCTGTTGTTAGTGGGTTTCAGCCTGGTGCTTTTGCCCCTGCTCCTGGCTCTTGGATCGGCGCTGTACTCTTTGGAAAAGCTGACCAGTTACAGTCAGACGGTGGTTTATCGATCGGTTCGAATGACCCACAGCAGCCGTATGTTGTTGGAACATCTGATCGCGATGGAACGCAGCGCCAGGCAATATCTCATTCTCGCCGATCCGGCATTGTTTGAGTATTACCGAGATATGCGGAAAACCTTTACCGCTGAACTCGAGGGGCTACGGAGTGTGATAAAGGAGGCAGATCTACTCCGTCTCATAGCCAAGTTGGAAGGCTACGAGTTTGATTTGTATATGATTTTTATGGACCCGCGGATCGCTATGCAGATCAAAACAGGCGAGGCGGATCAATTTCCGGTTTTACGTCAGTTGGCCAATCAGATATGGCAGCTCAGCAATCTGATAGTGGCGAAAAATCTTGAAGCGCTTGAGCAACGTTCCAAGCAAGGCCAGCAACAGACGCTGCAGCACTTGATGGTCATGATGCCTATTGCGCTGCTGTTACTGGTATTTTTCGTAGTTTTGATCACCCGCCCCATTCGCCAGTTAGATGCAGCCATTCGTAAGCTGGGGGACAAAGGCCTCGATCAGCCGATCAAGGTGCAGGGGCCGCGTGACCTAGAGGCGCTCGGCAGGCGTCTGGAGTGGCTGCGGATCAGGCTTTCCATGCTCGAGGCAGAGAAGCAGCGCTTTATGCGCAATATTTCTCACGAATTGAAAACTCCCCTGGCCAATATTCACGAAGGAGTTGAATTGTTGGCCGATCAAGTGGTCGGAAAGTTGACCCCAGAACAGGCTGAGATCGTCCGAATCGTTTTCGACAACACCACTCGGCTTTACCGGATGATCGAAGATTTGATCCGCTATAGTCAGCTACAGCGGATGGATGAAGCGATGCGCCCCCAAGCGATTGATATGAAGCTTTTAGTTGAGGAAGTTATCGAAGATTATCGCGTTCGTCTGCGCGCCAAAGAAATTCGCCTCCAGAGTCGATTGGCGGCTGTGGAATTCTATGGATTCCCGGAGTTGTTGCGGCCAATGATCGATAACCTGTTGTCCAATGCGGTCAAATACTCGCCACGCGGTAGCGAGATCACTGTGGCACTATTTCAGAAGAAGGGCATGATGTATTTTGAAGTCCAAGACCAAGGTCCGGGGATTCCTCCCGAGGAGCGGAAGCGGGTGTTTGACGCGCTCTATCAAGGCTCCATTGGGCGGAAATTAGGGATAGAGGGGACTGGTTTGGGGCTTGCGATCGTCAACGAGTGTGTCGTCATTCATCATGGGCAGGTAGAAATTCTGGATCCTCCACAAGGCCGGGGGGCCTATTTCCGAGTCATCATTCCGCTGGATGGAGTTCGGGTTGAATAAACGCCTCTCTGCACGCGCCGGATTGCTGGGTTTGAGCCTGTCCTTTTTGGCAGGATGCGTCGGTCAGCCGCCTAAACCTCCGCCCCCTCGGCAAGTACCCGAGTATTCGCTAGCTCAAGAGCCGAATTACACGCATTATAGTCTTCCTGAGTTGGAGAGCTATTTGGGTTATCTCGCCGAATTGCAGCCTTTCCAACGTCAGGCCGAATGTGAGTGGTTACAGCGTTTCAATGCAGTCGCTCCGGGGGTGGGAGTACAGCTTCATCTGGCGTTTGCCCTGCTGCTGGCCCCTGATTGTGGTAGCAACGAATCGCAGCAGGCGATTAAGTTGCTCGAAACGGGATTGACCCAGATCCAAGACTTACGGACACGCGCCTTGCTGGCGTATCATGCAGCGTTGGCCCAACACCGACAGGGCGTAGAACGGTACCACGAGGAATTGACCCGGAAGTTGGAACGACAATGGAAACAGGCCAATCAAAACTTAAATCAGCGCCTGCAAGCCTGCAATGAGGCGCTTAAAGACACACGAGCGAAATTGGAAGCCTTAAAGGCGATTGAACAGAGCTTGAATCCTATGGGGGCACCTTAGACCGATGCAGGACTCACGCAAGCGGATACTGGTGGTTGACGACGAGGAGAGCTTCCTGCGTCTGTTGGTTATGCGCTTGAGCGCGGCCGGATTTGCGGTCAAGCCGGTGACCAGCGGTGAGGAGGCATTGGCACAGCTGAGGTTGTTTCGTCCCCATGTAGTGGTGACCGACTTGATGATGGACGACATGGATGGTATAGCGTTGTTCGATGCCATTCACGCGCGTTGTCCTACTTTGCCGATTATCATTCTCACCGCTCACGGTACCATTAGCGATGCCGTGGATGCCACTAAGCGGGGGATATTTGGGTTTTTGACCAAGCCGGTGGACAACAAAGAACTGGTGCGTCAGGTCACCCAGGCGATGGAGATTTGCCTCGGTGCGGAAGTGCTTGGGGGCGAAGAGTCGGGGGAGGCTTGGCGCAGCGGGATCATCACCCAAAGCCAGCTGATGGAAGATCTGCTCAACCAGGTAGCGCGATTGGCGCAGGGCCGGGCGAGCGTATATATTCACGGCGAAAGCGGTACGGGTAAGGAGCTCTTGGCTAGGGCTATCCATCAAGCAGGGCCGCGGCGCGATCAGCCTTTCATTGCCGTCAACTGCAGCGCCATCCCTGAGCATTTGTTCGAATCGGAACTGTTCGGCCACAAAAAGGGGGCTTTCACCGGCGCAATTCGAGACCACGAAGGCTTATTCCGAGCCGCCGACGGAGGGACTCTGTTTTTGGATGAGATCGGCGATATGCCTAAATCCTTCCAGGTCAAGCTGCTGCGAGCGATTCAAGAGATGAGTGTGCGGCCGGTGGGAAGCACTGAAGCTGTGTCGGTGGATGTCAGGATTATCTCTGCCAGTCACGTGGATCTGGAGCAAGCCGTGGCTACCGGGGATTTCCGCGGGGATCTCTATTACCGGCTTAACGTGGTGACGCTTAAGGTGCCGCCGCTGCGCGAGCGGCCAGAGGACATTCCGCTGCTCGCTGCTCACTTCGTCAAACAACTGGCTGAACCTTACGGGAACCTGGTCAAGGGATTTTCCCCCGAAGCCTTAGAATGCTTGGTGCGCTACGACTGGCCCGGGAACGTACGCCAGTTGCAGAACGTCGTAGAACAATGCGTCGCACTCTCCAATACGCCCCTGATCTCCTTGAGCTTGGTGCAAAAGTCCCTTAGTGGGGATATCAGCAGTGGTGCCTTACCTCCATTGCGCGAGGCTAAACGCAACTTTGAGCGCGAGTACCTCATTCGCTTGCTGCAGATCACCAAGGGTAATGTGGCTCGTGCGGCGGAGCTGGCCAAGCGCAATCGGACCGAATTCTACCGGTTGCTGAATCGCCACCGGCTCGATCCAAATTCATTCAAATCTTAGCCGGGCTTGCAATGCTGGCAGCAGGTTTTCTACGCTGCCTGCTTGAGCGGTATCGAACCTAAGTGCGGCGGCTTGCTCGGATGGGTCCAACGGATCGTGATGGCGAAGCTGGTACTCCAAGACGGTTAAGTCGGCTTCTGATGGATCGTGCCGTTCCTGGAGGCGTTTTAGGATGCGCTGGCGGAGAACTTCTTCCGTTGCCTGAAAATCCAGGATCATGAAAGGAAGCTTTAAGCTTGCGGCCAGTTCTTTGAACCTGTCTCGATAGGCGCGCTTTAAGAAGGTAGCGTCCACGATCACCGGATAACCGGCGCTTAAGATTGTGCGGGCGTCGTCCCATAACTTTTGATAAGTGCGACGGGTGAAATCCGGGGTATAAATTCCACTGCCGAGCTGGGATTTAGAATCGGCAGTGGCTTCAAGCCCCACAAGGCGCTTGCGCTCCATGTCTGAACGCAGGTACAGCGCTCCTAGATGGGCGGCCAGTTGGCGTGATGCGTGGGATTTGCCGCTGCCGGAAAAGCCATGCGTGATACAGAGGGCGGCTCGCTTTGTCTGACTGAAAGCTCGAGCCAGTTCCAGATAATGCTCGAAATCCCTCTGGTAAGCTATCTCGTCCGGGTGCTGTTGTCCGCTAAGGTGGGCGATCTTGGCCCGCACCATGGCCCGATAGACCAGGTAATAGCGGAGCAGGCGCACGCCGGCATAATCGCCGGTCAGGCTCAGATAGTCGTTGAGGAAACCAAATCCCAGCGGTTTGCATCCACGCGCGCAAAGGTCCATTACCGTAAATGCGATTTCGCTGATGACGTCGATCCAGCGCAACGCCGGGTTGAATTCGATGCAGTCGAACGGCAGCGGCTGCCCTTGCCATAAGACGATGTTGCCCAAGTGCAGGTCGCCGTGGCATTCGCGGATGAAGCCTTGGTGCTTGCGCTCAGCCATATTCGGGCGCAGCTGATCGAATTCGGCCTCGGTCCAGGCTTTTAGTTCTGCCAGGATGGCCCGGTCAGTCCGGGCGATCTGGGCAAAATTTTGCCTTGCGGCTTCCTGGATCAGGTCTGGGTCGCCGTAAGGGTCTTCTGCTCCCACGCGGGCGGCGGATTGGTGAAAGCAGGCGATCCGTTCTGCCAGGGATTGAAAGATCGCTTCGGTTAATTCACCGCGGGTGGCGCGTTCTGCAAGCAGGTCCTGTTCCCGGAATTGACGCATCTTGACGGCGTATTCCAGGGCTGGGCCTAAACCATCGATGCGGGGAGACCTTGGCTTGCCAGTGATTGCCACTACCGCCAGGTAGAGCTGGGGGGCTAGGCGACGGTTGAGGCGCAGTTCTTCTTGACAATAAAAATGCCGCTTGTCTAAGGTGGAGAAGTCGAGAAAACCGAAATTCACTGGTTTTTTGATCTTGTAAGCATAAGGACCAGTGAGGATGATCCAGGAGATGTGGGTTTCGCGGTAACAAATGGATTCGGTGGGGTGGTCGTAGACCGAAGGGTCGAGCAGGGATCGGATCAAAGGAGGCAGATTTATCTCAGACACGGCCGACCGTCTTCGATTTGCAAGCGCTTTTCGCCAGCCAAAAAGGCCATCAACTCCTCGCCGATCAGCTCCCGGCGCCAGCCGTGGCAGAGGTTAGAGTCCTCAGGACACGCCAGGAATTGTTCCAGGTCCTTGCGCGAGGCCAGCGCCATAGGGTTTAAGCCGTGCTTTGCCGCCTGTAGCCGGACCACAGCGCTGAGCAGCTCGAGCAGAATCTCCCGTTCGGCGGTACGCGCCGCCGGCCGCGCTAGGGTCGCTTCGGCGTTGTCGGCATGAGTTTGGGCGACAAGTTGGCAGATGGCTGCCCCGTAACGATGGAGAAACCGGTTGTCGATTCCGCGCAGTCGCGCCAGCGCCTCGGGAGTTTGCGGCCTCAGCTTTGCGATCTGGCAGAGAAGATCGTCCTTCAACACCCATCTCCTGGGCTGATTGGACGCCATCGCGGTCTCTTCGCGCCACGCCGCCAGGCGCTTTAAGGTCAGCAGTTGGCGGCCAGTCAGGCTAGATGCCCCTTTGATTCGACGCCAAGCCTCTTCGGGTGGATTGGTGTAAGTGGTAGGGTCGATGAGGGTGCTGAACTCCTGTTCCAGCCACGCCAACCGCCCCTTTCGTTCGAGACGATCGCGCAGCTTAAGAAACAAAGGACCTAAGTAGCGCACATCGTCGATGGCGTAGCGAATCTGCTTTGGGTCTAGCGGACGCTGATGCCAGTTGGTGCAGCTATGGCCTTTTTCCAAGGGTACTTTTAAGACCTCCATCACCAAATGGGCATAGCCGATTTGCTCGGGATAGCCCAGGAGCGGGGCGGCCAATTGCGTGTCAAACACCGGTCCAGGCAGCTTCTTGTGGAGATGATAGAAGATCTCTAGATCCTGACGACCGGCGTGCAAGACCTTTAGCTTATCGGGCCGGTAGATGAGTCGCCACAAGGGAGTTAAGTCAGAAAGTCTCAATGGATCGACACAGGCAAGCGCATCCTCCCCGGCGATCTGAAGCAAACAGAACTTGGGATAATAGGTGGATTCGCGCAAGAATTCGGTGTCGATGGCTAGCCAGGGGCTGGTCGCCAATGCCTGGCATAGGCGTTCGAGATCTGCTGGAGTATCGACGTAGTGGTAGGGTGCTGGCCCGGTAGATTTTGCGTTCACCATCTGGCAATGCGAGCGTCAATGATATAGATTGCAGCCAGTTTAAGTAATACCACTCTATGACCCAAGATCACAAGCTTCTGGTGCTGGTGGATGGCACCTCGTTCTTGTTTCGAGCCTATCACGCCCTGCCGCCTTTGAGCAATTCCAAGGGTGATCCCACCGGGGCGATCTACGGGGTAGCCAATATGCTGCGCAAGCTACTCCATACTTACGACACGCCTTATTTTGCAGTGGTGTTCGACGCTCCGGGCAAGACCTTCCGTGAAGCTTTATTCGAAGCTTACAAGGCCAAGCGTCCGCCAGTGCCCGAGGAACTGACAGTCCAGATAGCACCCTTGCAGGAATTGATCGAGGCGATGGGTATTCCGCTCATCGTGAAGGAAGGAGTGGAGGCTGACGACGTCATCGCCACGCTGGCTGCTAAGGCTAAAGCCTTGGGTTTCCATGTAGTGGTAGCCACCAGCGATAAGGACTTGGCCCAATTGGTGGACGATCGCCTGATCCTAGACAACACGATGTCCGAAACCCGCCTGGATGCCGCCGAAGTGCGGGAGAAGTTCGGCGTGCCGCCAGACAAGATCGTCGATTACCTGGCGCTGGTAGGCGATCCTTCCGACAATATTCCCGGGGTTCCCGGAGTTGGACCCAAGACCGCTGCCAAGTGGCTGCGTCAATACGGCTCCCTGGATGGGATAGTAGCCCACGCGGATGAGATACCAGGCAAAGCGGGAGAAAACCTGCGCGCCCATTTGGATGAGCTGGCCATTGCGCGCCAGCTGGCCACGCTTCACAGCGATGTGGCATTGACCATCACGCCTGAGGACCTCAAGCGGCGGCCGCCTGACAACGCCAAGTTGACGGCGTTGCTCAAGCGGTTCGAGTTTACTTCCTGGTTGCGCCAGCTTGACCTGCCGACCACCCGTAGCCAATCTCAAGGCTTAGGTTCTTGTTACCAGGCGGTGCTCACGCAGGCCAGTCTTAACCAGTGGCTGGAAGCGTTACGGCAGGCGCCGCTGGTGGCTTTTGATACCGAAACCACGGATCTGAATTATCTGGATGCGCGCTTGGTCGGAGTATCGTTTGCCGTGGAGCCGGGCAAAGCCGCTTATGTGCCGGTAGGTCACGACTACTTGGGCGCGCCGGCGCAGCTGGATTTACACGACTTGCTCGAGGAGTTGCGTCCGCTGCTGACTTCGGAAAGCATTGCCAAGCTGGGTCAAAACCTTAAGTACGACGCCCACGTGCTTGCCAACTACGGCATCGAACTCAAAGGGATCGCCCACGATACCATGCTTCAGTCTTATGTCTTAAACAGCACGGCCACCCGCCACGATCTGGACTCTCTGGCGCTGACCTATCTCGGGATCAAGACTACCCGTTACGAGG
Source organism: Methylohalobius sp. (assembly GCA_046295755.1). Classification (GTDB taxonomy): domain Bacteria; phylum Pseudomonadota; class Gammaproteobacteria; order Methylococcales; family Methylothermaceae; genus Methylohalobius. Next base: position 39,550 of record JBKBMR010000001.1, on the reverse strand, counting down.
AGGTGGCGGGCAAAGGCGCCAAGCAAATTCCGTTTTCTAGGGTAAGCCTCGATCAAGCGGTGCCCTATGCGGCCGAGGACGCTGACGTCACACTGCGCCTGCATCGGGTATTGTGGCCTAAGCTTAAGGCGGAACCCAAGCTCAAACGGGTCTATCAAGAGATCGAGATGCCTCTGGTGCCGGTGCTGGTGCGGATGGAACGCAACGGAGTGCAGGTGGATAAAGAAGAGCTCACCCAGCTGAGCGCCGAGTTAGCCAGGCGCTGCGCTCTCATCGAAGAACAAGCCTACTGTATCGCCGGGGAAGCTTTCAACTTGGCCTCGCCCAAGCAAATTCATCATATCCTATTCGAGAGGCTGAATCTTCCGGTATTGAAGAAAACTCCCAAAGGCCAGCCTTCCACCTCCGAGGAGGTCCTCCAGCAGTTGGCCGCAGACTACGAACTGCCGCGCCTGATTCTAGAACACCGGGCTTTGAGCAAGCTCAAATCAACCTATGCCGACCGCTTGCCGCAGCAAATCCATCCGCGCACCGGCCGAGTGCATACCTCTTATCATCAGGCGGTCACCGCCACCGGCAGGCTGTCCTCTTCGGATCCCAATCTCCAGAACATTCCCATCCGCAGCGAGGAGGGCCGCCGGATCCGGCGCGCCTTCGTGGCTCCTTCTGGGTTTAAACTGGTGGCCGCTGATTATTCCCAGATCGAGCTTAGGATCATGGCCCACTTGTCCGGGGATCCAAATCTCCTACGCGCTTTTGCTGAAGAGATCGACATTCACCGCGCCACCGCCGCCGAAGTCTTCAGCGTTGCCCCGGAACAAGTCACGCCCCAGCAGCGCCGCGCCGCCAAGGCGATTAACTTCGGCTTGATTTATGGCATGTCTGCCTTTGGCTTGGCCAAACAATTGGGGATAGAGCGGGAGGATGCCCAGGTCTACATCGAGCGCTATTTTGAGCGCTACCCTGGGGTGCGCGATTATATGGAGGAAACCAAGCGATCGGCTTACGCCTTAGGTTACGTGGAAACCCTGTTTGGGCGTCGGCTCTATTTGCCGGAACTTAAGTCGAAAGATCCGAAGCGCCGCCAATATGCTGAGCGCACTGCGATCAACGCGCCCATGCAGGGGAGCGCTGCCGACATCATCAAACGGGCGATGATCGCGGTAGATCGCTGGATTCTCGACTCTGGCTGCAAGGTGAAGATGATCATGCAGGTTCACGACGAGCTGGTGTTCGAAGTGGCGGAGGACTGCTTGGAGCAGGCGATCTTGCAGATCCGAGCGCATATGCAAGAAGCAGCGAGCTTGAGCGTTCCGCTGGTGGTGGAAGTCGGGGTTGGGGCGAACTGGGACGAAGCGCATTATTAAAGTTGGGGAACTTTTGCTCACTCTTGCCTTCTAATTGGGCAAGTGTCTGGAACGACGCCAAATCTACTCATTTCCTCCCTTATGAGTAGCGAGCGGCTCCGGTTCCCCCAAGCCGGAGCATCATTGGCCCCGAAGCCCTCCCCCTTTGGCTTCGGGGTTTTTTTACCTTTCTACTCCTAGCCAGCGGTCGAGCACGGCATGGGCTTGGTCGATGCCGATTCTCTTAGGGGCCGAAAAAATCTGGCAGCTTAAGTTTCTGGAATATTCCGCTAACACCTTTTGCACCTTAAGAAGAGTGTTTTTAGCCAAAGCGTAGCTGAGTTTGTCGGCTTTAGTCAGGAGTATGTGCAGTGGCCGTTGGTAATGAATGCACCACTCGATCATGCGCCAATCAAACTCGGTCAGGGGATGGCGAATGTCCATGATCAAAAATGCTCCTTTCAAGCACTTACGTTGTCTGAAGTAATCCTCTAGGGCTTTGCGCCAGCGCTCCTGAACTTGGGCGGGCGCCTTAGCAAAGCCGTAACCGGGCAGATCCACTAGGCGACGCTTCGTGTCTACTTGGAAAAATACCAATTGCTGAGTTCGTCCCGGCGTTTTGCTCGTGCGGGCAAGCGTTTTTTGATTGGTGAGCGTATTGATGGCGCTAGATTTTCCGGCATTGGAACGGCCGACGAAGGCGACTTCGAACCCTTCGTCGGGGACATCTTTGGCAAACTCAAGGGTGCTGAGCAGAAAGCGAGTTTGGTGATACAAAGAATTCATCAAGTTTCAAGAAAAAACCCACGGTGGGGGTAATTTAGACGGCAAAATCGGTACAATGATACCTCTTAAGCCGTAGAATTTAAGGAGCAGCATGAAAACTATACTAACATTGATCGGTGTGATAGGTCTGATGTGGGAGGCTCAGTTAGTTGCTCAACCTGGCAAGGTAAGTGAGAAAGCTGCTGTATGCGTTGGCTGTCATGGCGAAGCGGGTAAGGGCGTAACTCCTGTGTTTCCGAAACTGGCTGGACAAAACGCCAAGTATCTGAGTGCGCAACTGCGATCTTTCAAGGATCAGACCCGCTCCGTTCCAGCCATGAATGCCGTTGCCGCAACGCTGAGCGAAGCCGATATTAACGAGCTGAGCGCTTATTTTGCGGCTCAAAAATCCCAGCCAGAGTCGGGTGAGGTGCCGCCCGAAGGAGAAGCAATTTACCGCGCCGGGATCGCCGCCAAAGAGGTGCCGGCGTGCGCTGCTTGCCACGGTCCTGAAGGGCAGGGGAACGCCCCGGCAGGTTTCCCGCTGGTGCGGGGTCAATACGCCGCTTACACGGTCAAAGCCTTGAGCGATTATGCTGCGGGCGTGCGCGGCGAGAATACGCCGATGCGCACTATCGCCGCTCGGCTGAGCGAGGACGAAATGAAAGCCGTGGCCGCTTATATTGCAGGATTGAAGTGAGCTTATCCACACCGAACGATGGGGGACGATGATGAGACCGATGATGCGCTACATCTGGACGATACTGTTAGGGTGGTGTTTGACTGGCGGCGTGGTGGCTCAAGAATATCTTGAGCTAAATCCGCCGAGGCCGACGCAAGATCCCGCCAAAGTTGAGGTCATCGAATTTTTCTGGTATGGCTGCCCGCACTGTTTTCGCTTTGATCCTTATTTGGAGGAATGGGTCAAGGGCAAACCCGCCGAGGTGGTGTTCAAGCGCCAGCCGGTGATTTTCGGCGCCAATTGGGCGCCCCAGGCGCGGGCTTATTTTACCGCCGAAGTTTTGGGAGTAGTAGACAAAATCCATAAGGACCTCTTCAATGCGATGCACGTGGACAAGAAACCGATGGCAAGCGAGGAGGAACTTGCCGAATTTTTTGCAGCCCACGGCATCGACCGGCAAGACTTCAAAAATGCCTACCGGTCGTTTGCGGTAGACGTGAAAATGCGCCAGGCCGAAGCCATCGCAGCCGATTACGGCATCACCGGGGTGCCGGCGCTGGTGGTCAACGGCAGGTACACGATCACCGGCCAGACCGCCAAAAGCTATGCCAAAATGATTGAAGTGCTTAAGGCTTTGGTCGAACGCGAGCGGCAACGCTTAAGTACCGGTGCGCGCTAATAATGCATGGAGGGGGAAATGGGGCAGAGTTTAAGGCTTGCCAGCTTCAACATCCAGACCGGCATTCGTACGCGCCACTATGAGGACTACCTTTTTAAAAGCTGGCAACACCTTTGGCCCTGCGACAAGCGCTTTGTTAATTTGGAGCGGATCGCTGAATTTTTGCGCCCCTTCGACATCGTCGGCCTGCAGGAGGTGGACGGTGGCGGTGCCCGCAGCCACTACGTGATTCAGACCGAATACCTAGCCAGGCGCGCCGGGTTCCCTTATTGGCACAATCAGGTCAACCGTAGGATCGGCCGCTTGGCTTTGCACAGCAACGGTTTCTTAAGCCGCCTGCCGCCGGATGGAATCTATGAGACGCCGCTGCCTGGCCTGCCCGGACGAGGGGCGATCTGGGTACGCTTCGGCCAAGGCAGAGAGGCCTTATTGCTCTGCGTCTTACATCTGGCGTTAAGCCCCCGAGCGCGGCGCCGGCAGTTGGATTTCGTCGCGGAATGCCTTGCCGGTTACGAGCATGTAATCGTGATGGGGGACCTCAACTGCGGGGCCAACGCGCCTGAGCTGCGCCGATTTCTGACCCGTACCGGGCTCATCGACCCGATCCCCCATGCGCGCACCTTCCCCAGTTGGCAGCCTCTGCGTAAGCTGGACCATATTCTGGTCAGCGCCAGCCTTGAAGTCAGCCGGAGGCAGGTGTACGATTTCGTTTGTTCCGATCATCTGCCGATTGGCGTCGAAATCGTGTTACCGGAAACCTTGCCTCTGGCCGCATGAGGTAAGACGTGGCCGAGGCAGAGCCGGACAAATGGAAGAACAAGTGCCTGGCGCTTGCTGAGGAGTTAGACGCCCTGCAGGCCCGTGCTGAGCGCACCGAGAAGCGTTTGCTTAAAATTCTGGCCCGCCTGATCTGTGCCTTCGAAGGCCAATCCCAACGCTTAGATCAGTTCCTTGAGCAGTTGCACCAGGTAGTGCGCCGTGGCCTCCTCGACGAACAAGGTTTGGAGCAGCTGGATGCTGCATCGGATGTCCTGTTGCGCGCCAGTGAGCAAATCCGGCGCGAAAAATCCTCCGGTGAGCAGGGCTTGCACCGCCAATTGCTGCGCCTCCTCGAGGTGGTCGAGATTCCACCCAGCTTAAGTGATCTGGGCGAGCGACTGAGCGTTTCCTTAAAGCAGGGATGCGCGTCTGAAGAAGCGTTGGATGAAACCGCACGCTTGCTCGCCGAGATCAATACCAGGCTACGGAAGGAACGGGCAGAGATTGAGGATTTTTTGGAGCAGCTAACGGCAAAGTTGCAACTCCTGGAAGCCCAGGCTCAGGATGTTGGCCGAGTGCTCCAGACTAGCGATGGGAACTGGAACAGGACCTTGACTGCCCAGGTCGCTCATCTGCGCATCAAGACGTTTGAAGAAACCGATCTGGCAGCGCTCAAGCTCGTTATCACTGACAGGCTCGACATGCTAACCCGCCAATTGCGCGTCTTCTACCAAGAGGAAACGGATAGAAATGCCCAAGCGGCAAAGCGCATCGCGGCTTTGACCGAACGCTTGCAGGAACTTGAGCAGGAATCTAAAAAATTGCGCCAGCAGCTTAAAGCGGCTTACCAACAGGCGCTGTATGATCCGGTGACTGGCCTGCCCAATCGCAAGGCAACAGACGAGCGGCTGGCGCAAGAATTTTCCCGCTGGCAACGTTTCCATCAGCCCCTGAGTCTCTTGATATGGGATATCGATCATTTCAAACAGATCAACGACCGCTTCGGTCATCAGGCTGGTGACAAGACGCTGCGTATCGTCGGTCAGACCCTACGCGAAGGGATTCGGGCGGTGGATTTCGTTGGTCGTTACGGCGGTGAAGAATTTATCATGCTGCTACCTGGCACCAAGCTGGAAGACGCCTTGAAGGTCGCCGAGAAACTGCGCGAGGCGGTCAAAAGACGCGGTTTTAACAGCCGCGGCAAACCGGTACCTATTACTATCTCTTGTGGTTTGAGCTGCGCGCGCCCTGGCGACACCCAGATGTCCCTGTTCGAGCGGGCAGACCAAGCTCTGTATCAGGCCAAACAGGCTGGGCGGGATCGCTGCGTCAGCCTCTAGTGTGTTTTTGGCGCGCTTTTCCCCGAAGAGCGTCCATCCGAACAGGTAGAGCCGCTCAGCTACAGGGAGGTCAATCGCGCAACTGCTCAAGGCGCTTTAGCGCTTGTTGGCGTATCGATTCGGGTAGGGGCACGAAACGCCGGGCGAGGATTGCTTGGCTTTCAGGTAGGAGGGCAGTGCGGGCAAAGGCGACCGCCAAGGGATTGGATTGATCGAGGTATAAATATAGATAATAGGTGAGCGGGTAATGGCCGCTTGCGAGGCGGTCAGCAGAGGGTAGAACTTTACTCCGGCCGGGTGGCAAAACCAACGGGAGCAGGCGAACCTCTTGGGTTGCCAAGGCGCGGCTGGCAAATCCTAGGGCACCTGGTTGATGGGCGATCTGCTCGACCACCGCGGCATCGTCTGCGAGCAGGACGACGTTGCGCATTGGGCTACCGCAGAGCACCTTGGTTTGAAAGTGGGAATGACTGGCGTTAGCTGGGCTAGGAGCATAGAGGGCTTTGGGAGATAGGAGGGAGGTCGGGGGGCCGCGATGGCAGCGGTGGGTTCCGGCGTATAGGTATTCCAGTTCGGCAAGGCCGAGTTCTTGCCTAGGATCGCTTGGGTGGACGACTACGCCCAAGGCATCCAGACCCACCGGAACAGCGAGCGGAAGTCTGCCGTGGTGCTGCTGGAAAGCCAAAGCTTCGGCGGGTGTCAAGGCCCGACCGATGGCGATCAGCTCGGCCTCGCGGTTGAGCAGGGCCTGGACGGCGGTGAGCGTGTTAGCGGCTGCAGAGAAGACAGTTGCATCCGGATGGGCGGTGCGGAAGTTAGCGAACCAGAAAGAGGTAGTTGGAGCCAAGGGCCGGTCGCTGTAGATGCGCAGAGTATCTGCCGAAGTGACCTGCCAGATCAGCAACCCCAGCGCCATTCCGAGCCAGCGGCTAATAAATGGACCGGATTTCATGAGGCAACTGCCGTTGCGTTGGGCTGCACCATGCGTTCTGCAGGAAAATGGCAGCGGAAAGTGCTACCCTGCCCTAAGCGGCTGTCGATTTCCAAGCGGGCCTGATGCCGGTTTAACACGTGCTTGACGATCGCTAGTCCCAGTCCGGTGCCAGTTGGATTTAATTGTTCGGCGCCTGGGACTCGGTAAAAACGCTCGGTCAGGCGGGGAATGTGCTCGGCTGGGATGCCGAGTCCGGTATCGGAGACTTCCAGGCATGCCCCTTGCCCAGTTGTATACCAGCGCACGGTGATGGTGCCAGTGGCGGGGGTATATTTGATCGCATTGACGATCAGGTTGGTAAACGCGCTGCGTAGTTCCTGCTCGTTTCCAAGCAGGAACTGCCGAGATTCAATGTAGAGCTGGACGGAAGCATGTTGTTCCTTGAGTTGGTCGAGTTCCGCCAAAATGTCTGCCAACAATTGCTCCACGTCCACCGGATGCATCGAGCCGGGTTTGTTCTGGGTAGTTTCCAGGCGGCTCAAATACAGCAAGTCGTCGATCAGATACTGAAGCCTGCGAAGTTGGTCGTCCATGCGCCTGAGCGATGGCCGGAAAGCGGGGGAAACGGCCGTTTCAGTATCCATCAGGGTTTCCAGATAGCCTTTGATGACGGTGATCGGGGTGCGCAGCTCGTGGGAGACGTGGGCGACAAAATCTCGGCGCTGGCGCTCCAATAGGCGGATCTGGGTGACGTCCTGGGCGAGGAGCAGGTAGCGGTCCGGCACGTAAGGAACGATTCGGATTTCGAGCTGGACGTTTTCGCGGTCCGGCGCCTGAATCGTGATGGCTTGCTCGAATTTCGCCTGCCTTAGGTAGTTGACGAATCCGGGATGGCGGAGAAGATTGTCGATGCGCAGCCCCCTGTCTTTGGACTGGAGTCCCAAAAGATAAGCGGCGGCTTTGTTGAACCACTCGATCTCGAATCCATCGGTGAGCACGACGGCAGCGTCCGGCAAAGCTTCGGTGGCCTGGCGGAAGCGGTTTAGGATTTTGACCAACTGGCGCTTGCGCCGGAGGTGGCGGCGTTGTTTGAGGCGCAGCTGGTGAAAGATCTCAGTCCACAAGCCGTTGCCTTGCGGCAGTTCGTTTTTTCTGCTTTGCAACCAGCTCAAAAGCCGCCAGCCATAGTAAAGATGGCGGGCGAGGTGGCCGAGGATAAAAACGACCATGCCTGCCAGAACCTGCCCTTCGAGCCAGCCTATTGCCAGGGCTGCCGCCGAACTCAAGGCAAACAGGGCAAACTCCGAGCGTAAGGCCTGGGTCATGGATTTTCAGGGTTGGATGGGAGCAGTCAAGCGGTATCCAAAACCCCGCACGGTCTCGATCATCGTATCGCATCCGTATTCGGCCAGGATTTTGCGCAGCCGGCGGATGTGCACGTCCACGGTCCGTTCCTCAATGTAGGCATCTCGTCCCCACACCCGGTCCAGCAACTGTCCGCGGCTGTATACTTTGTCGGGATGGATGAGGAAAAATTCCAGCAAGCGGTACTCGGTGGGGCTCAAGCCAATCGGCTTCCCGTCGATCTCGACCTTGTGTTCTTCCGGGTTTAGGAGAATGCTGCCGACTTTGATCAGGCCCGGTTTCTCACCTTTGCCAAAGCGTCTTAGCACGGCGTTGATGCGGGCGATCAATTCGCGCGGGGAGAAGGGTTTGGTGATGTAATCGTCGGCCCCGCTGTCTAGCCCTAAGACTTTGTCTTCCTCCTCGCTGCGGGCGGTTAGCAGAATGATCGGAATGTCGCTGTAAGCGGCATCCCGGCGCAGCCTTTTGGCCCAATCGACGCCGCTTATGCCGGGCAACATCCAGTCTAGCAGGATTAGATCTGGAAGATGCTGCTCTATCTCTTGCAGGGCGGCTTGGACGTTCATGGCCGGGCGGACCTTAAACCCCGCCTGTTCCAGCACCAACTGCAACATATCGCGGATGGCGGCCTCGTCTTCGACGACCAGAATATCGATTTTTGCCATAAGGTTAAATTGGTTGAATCGACCAGCTAAAGTAGTATTTTTAAATTACTAAGTTATGAACGCGAAAGCCAGTGAAGTTCCATCTCTTACCTATGGTATATTGAGTTTTCAGGCATTGGGCGAGGATGGATGCGAATCTCAACCCGCCGGTTCTGGGCCCGGCCCGCAGGGGTGTCGTTGGGCGCGATGGGTTTGCTTTGACCCATGCCGCGGTCGAGGAGCCGCGCAGGGTCTACCCCTTGCGCGGCCAAATACCGAGCTACGCTGCGCGCGCGATTCTCGGACAAGCGTTGGTTGTATTCGGGGTGGCCGGTAGCGTCGGTATGCCCGGTTACTTCGACCAAAGTTTCACGATGCTCGTTCAACACGGCTGCCACCGAGTTGAGGATCGAGTGAAACTGAGAAGTTATCTCAGACGAGCCGCGAGCGAAGGTGATATTGCTCGGCATGATCAGGCGCAGGTTTTGGCCTTCGCGGACGAGTTGGACTCCACTGTCTGCCAGTTTCTGGCGTAAGATCGCTTCCTGGCGGTCCATGTAAGCGCCAGTCGCCATTCCGGCCAACGCGCTAACGCCTGTGCCAATGGCAGCGCTGGTTCCGGGTTTGTCCGTGACACCCCCACGCGTCGTTTTGCTGGGCTGGGGTTCACCGGTATAAGGGTTGACGATGCAGCCGCCAAGAAACACCGTTGCACCGATGAGCACGAGGTATTTGGGCATGAAGGTCGATTTCGGTGGGTGTGAAATTTATGGTCTATCATCATAATAAATCACAGACGGATCATTTAAGTTAAAATTAGTCAGCAAGGTTTTAAAAATACGAAACAAGGGTTGATAGGGTGAGTCAAGATTTTGTTTTTACTTCCGAGTCGGTCTCCGAGGGTCATCCGGACAAGATCGCCGATCAAATTTCCGACGCCATGCTGGATGCCATTTTGGAACAGGACCCCAAAGCTAGGGTGGCGTGCGAAACCCTGGTCAAGACCGGAATGGTGCTTTTGGCCGGTGAGATTACCACCAGCGCTTGGGTCGATTCTGAGCAACTGGTCCGCCAGGTAGTCAAAGAGATTGGTTATGACGACCCAGCGATCGGATTCGATTGGCAAAGTTGCGCCGTCCTCCAAGCCATCGGCAAGCAATCGCCCGACATCGCTGTAGGAGTAGACGAGTCGGAAAACAAGGAACAAGGCGCTGGCGACCAGGGGCTGATGTTCGGCTATGCCTGCAACGAGACCGAGGTCTTGATGCCGGCACCCATCTACTATGCCCACGAATTGGTCAAACGCCAGGCCAAGCTACGCAAGTCCAAAGTTTTGCCTTGGCTTAGGCCGGACGCCAAAAGCCAGGTCACGATCCGCTATCAAGACGGCAAGCCGGTAGCGGTGGAAGCAGTCGTGCTGTCTACCCAGCACGCACCAGAAATTCCCCAGGCTGCGGTGCGGGAGGCAGTGATAGACGAAATTATCTTGAAAGTCATCCCGCATCACTGGATTCATCGGGGAACTAAGTTTTTTGTCAATCCTACGGGCCGGTTTGTGATCGGCGGGCCGGTGGGGGACTGTGGCCTGACTGGGCGCAAGATCATCGTCGACACCTATGGCGGGATGGCGCGCCACGGCGGCGGTTGTTTCAGCGGCAAAGACCCGACCAAGGTGGACCGTTCGGCGGCCTATATGGGCCGCTATGTGGCCAAGAACATCGTCGCCGCAGGCCTGGCCGACCGCTGCGAGATTCAGGTGTCCTACGCCATTGGGGTGGCCGAGCCGACCTCGATTTCGATTGAGACCTTCGGCACCGGGCGGGTGGCAGAATCGCGCTTAGTCAAGATCGTGCGCGAGCATTTCGATCTGCGCCCCAAAGGTTTGATCCAAGAACTCGATCTGCTCAGGCCGATTTTCCGCAAGACTGCCGCTTACGGGCATTTCGGCCGCACCGAGGAGGAATTTACCTGGGAGCGCACCGACAAGGCCGAAATTCTGCGCGACGCTGCTGGCCTTCCCCCGCGTGGCTAAACTTGAGTAATATTAGGAGGTTATGATGAGTCAAGCTGCAACCCACTTGAAACTCACCCGGGATTACAAGGTCGCCGATCTTTCCTTGGCTGAGTGGGGGCGCAAGGAGATCCGTATCGCCGAGACTGAGATGCCGGGTCTGATGGCGCTTCGCGAGGAGTATCGCGCGCAAAAGCCTTTGCAAGGGGCGCGCATCGCCGGTTGCCTGCACATGACCATCCAGACCGCGGTGCTGATCGAGACCCTGGTGGAGCTAGGCGCCCAAGTGCGCTGGTCTTCCTGCAATATTTTCTCGACCCAGGATCACGCCGCAGCGGCGATTGCCGCCGCCGGCATTCCGGTGTTCGCCTGGAAGGGGGAAACCGAGGAGGAATACTGGTGGTGCATCGAGCAGACGATTTTCGGCCCCGATGGTTGGCGTCCCAACATGCTGCTCGATGACGGCGGCGATCTGACCAAGGTGATGCACGAGAAATATCCTGACCTTCTCAAAGACGTGCGAGGGGTATCGGAGGAAACTACCACCGGTGTCCAGCGTCTGTATGAGATGATGAACGAAGGGAGGCTTCTGTGCCCAGCCTTCAACGTCAACGACTCGGTGACCAAGTCCAAGTTCGATAATCTGTACGGTTGCCGCGAATCGCTGCTCGACGGATTAAAGCGCGCCACCGACGTGATGATCGCCGGCAAGATCGCGGTGGTATTGGGCTATGGCAACGTCGGCAAGGGCTGTGCCCAATCCCTGCGCGCCCAGGGGGCGAAAGTGTGGGTGACCGAGGTCGATCCGATCTGTGCGCTGCAGGCAGCGATGGAGGGTTACCCCGTGGTGACCATGGAGGAGGCAGCTCCTGTCGCTGACATTTTCGTCACCGCCACCGGCAACTACCACGTGATCACCCACGAGCACATGCGGGCGATGAAGCACAACGCCATCGTCTGCAACATTGGCCATTTCGACGACGAGATCGACGTGGCCTCTTTGCGCCAGTATCCTTGGGAAAACATCAAGCCGCAAGTCGATCACGTCATTTTCCCCGATGGCAAAAGGATCATCCTGCTCGCCGAGGGGCGCCTGGTAAACCTGGGGTGTGCGACCGGCCATCCGAGCTTTGTGATGTCCAATTCTTTTTGCAACCAAGTACTGGCTCAGATCGAGCTTTGGACCAATCCGGGCAAATACGAGAACAAGGTGTACGTGCTTCCCAAGCACTTAGACGAAAAAGTCGCGCGCCTGCACCTGGACAAGCTAGGAGTCAAACTTACCCGTCTGACTCAGGCCCAGGCGGCTTACATTGGAGTACCGGTGGAGGGGCCATACAAGCCGGACCATTATCGTTACTGAAATGGCAGTTGCGCTCAGCTTCGAGTTCTTCCCGCCGCGCACTCAGCAACTTGCTGCCCAGCTGCGTGAGGCTTATCTTGTCCTAGCCCGTCTAAAGCCGGATTATTTCTCGGTCACCTATGGAGCGGGGGGAACCACGCGCTTCAATACTTTCGAGACGGTATTGGAAATCCGGCGCGAGACCGGCTGCGAGGTGGCCCCGCATCTGTCCTGCATCGGCTCTACCCGAGAGGAGATCCGCCAGATTCTCCACAACTACTGCGCGCACGGCATCCGCAGGCTCGTGGCGCTGCGCGGGGATCCGCCTTCGGGGATGCACGCCGATGGCGATTTTCGCTACGCCGAGGAGTTGGTGCGGTTTATCCGTGCCGAGACTGGGGATTATTTTTACATTGAGGTGGCGGCCTATCCCGAGGTTCACCCGCAGGCCCCAAGCTACCGCGCCGACATCAAGTATTTCAAACGCAAGCTGGAGGCCGGGGCCAATGCGGCGATTACCCAGTATTTCTATAACGCCGATGCTTATTTTTATTTTCTCGAAAGCTGCCGGCGCGAGGGAATCGACGTCCCGATCGTTCCGGGGATCATGCCGATTACCAACTACACCCAGCTGGTCAGGTTCTCTGACCGCTGCGGCGCTGACATTCCCAGGTGGATGCGTAAGCGGCTGGAAGCCTTTGGCGACGATTTGGAATCTATCCGGGCCTTTGGCATCGAAGTGGTGACCGGGATGTGCCAAAAGCTCCTGGAAGGGGGGGCGCCGGGGCTACACTTTTACACCATGAACCGGGCTGATCCGACCTTGACCATCTGCCGTAATCTCGGATTGCTCCCATAGCATTGCGCGTTTCTAGGCTGTATCTTCCCGAAGCGTTCCAAACCGGAGACGAACTTCTCCTCACTGGGGAAAGGGCCCATTACGTGCTGTCTGTGCTCAGGCTTAAGCCGGGGGATCCTCTGACCGTGTTCGATGGCCAGGGAGGAGAGTATCGGGCCGAGTTGAGCGCCGCCAACCGTCGCCAGGCGCGCCTCAAAATCGGCAGCTTCAAAGTGCGCGAAGCCGAATCCCCGTTGCGCATTCACTTAGGACTGGCGATTGCTAAGGGCGAGCGGATGGATTGGAGCGTGCAAAAAGCGACCGAACTTGGCGTCTGTGTGATCACCCCGCTGATTACCGAACGCTGTACTGTCCGCTTGGGTGACAAAGCAGAGCACAAGCGCGCGCATTGGCAAAAAATCGCCATCGCTGCCTGTGAACAGTGCGGGCGCAACAAGATTCCCGAAATTCTCTTGCCGCAGGCTCTCAAGCCATGGTTGGATACCCGCAGGGGAGGTGTGCTGCTTGACCCCGAAGGGGTTCCTTTTCCCGCCTTAACTCAGCCCGGCGATGAGTTGACCTTGCTGCTCGGCCCAGAAGGGGGATTGAGCCGTGCCGAACGCCAGTGTGCCTTGGCCTCAGGCTTCGTATCGGCGAGCTTGGGGCCGCGGATCTTGAGGGTGGAGACGGCCGTAGTGGCGGCTTTAAGCATCGCTCAGGCGCTGTGGGGAGATGTCCGGGGCTAATCCTAGTTTTGTTTTAAAAGGATGATTTATGCGCATTTACAATTTGTTCCCCTTGCTCGTAGGTCCTTTCTCAGCCTGGCCGCCCCACTTGGAGCGGGCGGCCAGTCTCGGATTCAACTGGGTTTTCGTCAATCCGATCCAGCAACCTGGCCGTTCAGGCAGCTTGTATTCGATCAAGGATTACTTCAAGATCAATCCGGTTTTCGTCGATCCCAAGTCGACCAAATCTCCCGAAGACCAGGTCCGCGAGACGGTCGCATTCGCAGAAAGCCTTGGGCTTAAGATGATGCAGGACTTGGTGATCAACCATTGCGCCTACGATTCGCCGTTGGTGAAACAGCATCCTGAATGGTTCGTCAAGGAAAAGGGGCGAATCGCCCATCCATTCTGTATCCACGACGGCCAGAAAGTCGTCTGGCGCGATCTGGCCAGCTTCAACCATCGCCGCACCTCCGATCCGGAGGGCCTGTATCAATACAGCCGCGCCGTGGTCGAGCATTTGATCGAACTTGGATTTAAGGGGTTTCGCTGCGATGCCGCCTACCAGATTCCCGCTCAGTTTTGGCGGCGGCTGATCGAGGAGACAAAACGCACCCATCCTGAAGTGATATTCGTCGCTGAAACCTTAGGCTGCAGCATCGATCAAACTCGCGAGACCGCTGGGGCAGGCTTCGACTACATCTTCAACAGCGCCAAGTGGTGGGATTTCGAAAGCCCTTGGCTGTTGGAGCAGTACAATTTGACCCGCGACCTTGTTCCCTCGATCGCGTTTCCGGAAAGCCACGACACGCCGAGAGTATTTGCCGAATGCCAGCGCAACGTAGACGCTCTAAAGCAGCGCTATCTGTTTGCGGCGCTGTTTTCTGCTGGGGTGATGATGCCCATCGGCTACGAATTCGGTTTCGAAAAGCCCCTGCACGTGGTCAAGACCACGCCTGCGGACTGGGAAGAAACCGGGGTTGATATCTGCGAGTTTATCCTTAAAGTCAACCGCATCAAGAGCCAGTATCGGGTATTTCAGGAAGAGAGCGTCACCGAAGTACTGGATCATTCGAATCGCGCTGTGTTATTCATGTGGAAAGCGGCCTCCCGCAATCATCAAGAGGCGCTCATTATCCTCAACAAGAATAGTTGGGGGCGCGAGCAGTTTTATACCGATGACCTTTATCGATATATCCAAACTTCCCCCCCGCTCGTGGACGTCTCTCCGCAGTGGCCACAGGAGTATTTGCCTACCCCTTTTCACTTTGAGCTGACCCCGGGCATGGGGCGGGTATTGGTGGCCGGTGTTTAAAAACCACGCGGATGACTTAAACTGTGCAAGTTGGAATCTTACTCAGGCTAACCGATGACGAAAAAGACCCCGCCTCGCAATCCAGAGCACAAAGCCTTGCCGAGCAATGATCCCCTTAAGACCAGCGGGGACGGCGGCAAGACCGAAGCGGCAAAACCGCCCAAACAGGCTGAGCCAAGCGGATCGTCCGTAAAGCCGACTGAAGCGGCCGAGAAATGGCCAACAAGCGCCGTAACAGGTGAAAAAGCTCAGACAGAACAGGCGAACCCCCCACAGGTAGAAAAGCCGCAGCCTGCGGCCAAGCAGGCTGAAGCAGCCGAACTTGAAGCTAAGTCGGAAATTCCTAAGCCAGCCGCCAAGGCGTTGCCTGAACCGGCGGTTAAGCCTGTTACCGAAACGGTACCCGAACCTGAGCCGCAGCTTGAGATCGCAGACGCTGTGCCCCCCCAGCCGGCACCGGAACCGCCTGGACAAACTCCTGTTTATACCACTCCGTCGATGTTTATCGTTCAGGTCACACCTGAGCTCGCCTGGGTTGCCAAGGTCGGGGGGTTGGCGGACGTGGTGTTCGGTTTGAGCAATGAGCTCGAGATCCGCGGCAACCACGTCGAGATCATCCTACCCAAATACGATTGCATGCGCTACGACCACATCTTCGGGCTGACCGAGGTCTACAAGGACTTGTGGGTGCCCTGGTATGGGGGAGCCATCCATTGCAGTGTCTATTTCGGCTTTGTCCACGGGCGTAAGTGTTTCTTCATCGATCCGCACTCCCAGGACAATTTCTTCAACCGCGGCTGCATTTACGGTTTTAACGACGACATCTTGCGGTTTGCTTTTTTCTCTAAGGCGGCGATGGAGTTCCTGTGGAAGACCGGCAAGCACCCGGAAATCATCCACTGCCACGACTGGCAGACCGCGCTGGTGCCGGTGTTTCTTTATGAGATTTACAAATACCTGGGCATGACTCACCCGCGGGTCTGCTATACCATCCACAACTTCAAACACCAGGGGGTGACCGGGGCGGAAGTCTTGTATGCCACCGGCCTCAATCGACCCGAATATTACTTTCACTACGACCGTCTCCGGGACAATTGGAATCCCCACGCCTTAAATCTCATGAAAGGTGGGATCGTGTATTCCAACTTTGTCACTACGGTTTCGCCGCACTATGCCATGGAGGCCAAGGACAAAGGACAAGGATTCGGTCTGGAACCCACTCTGCATATCCATCACATGAAATACGGGGGGGTGATAAACGGGATCGATTACAACGTTTGGAATCCAGAGATCGACCGCTACATCCCATTTCGCTATGGCCTTGAGAACTTAGACGACAAATACAAAAACAAGAAAGCGCTGCGCGACCGCCTTCTGCTCGCCGACAACGAAAAGCCGATCGTCGCCTTCATCGGGCGCCTGGACCCGCAAAAAGGCTTGGAGCTCATCCGCCATGCTATCTTTTACACCTTGCATCGGGGTGGTCAGTTCGTCCTCTTGGGTTCCAGCCCGGACGGACAGATCAACGGCTACTTCTGGGGATTGAAGCACCAACTCAACGACAACCCCGACTGCCATCTCGAGATCGGTTTCAGCGAGGAGCTGTCCCATCTGATCTACGCCGGAGCGGATATGATCGTCGTGCCGAGCCGGTTTGAGCCTTGCGGGCTGACCCAGCTCATCGCCATGCGTTATGGCACCATCCCGATCGTGCGCGAGATCGGCGGGCTTGCCGATACCGTCCACGACAAGGATTTTTCTCCCAGACCCTTGCACGAACGCAACGGTTACGTGTTTCGCGATTACGATTATCCAGGCTTGGAATCAGCCCTTGGCCGAGCGATCAGCTGTTACTACGACTATCCGCAGGACTTTCGGGAGCTTATGAAAAACGCGATGCGCTGCGATTACTCCTGGAAGAATCCAGGGCAGGATTATCTGAACATTTATGATTACATTCGGGAGAAGTAACCGTCCTGCTTGTGGATGTGAACAGTTGTAAGTTGTAGGACCTAGGATGTAATCGTGACCGACGTGCAGGAAGTGATGGAGCAACTTGCTTTCCGGGTCGGTGCCGCCTTAAAGCATCGCGGTTGGTCGCTGGTTACCGCTGAGTCTTGCACTGGCGGCTGGATCGCCAAGTGCATCACGGATGTAGCAGGCAGTTCGGCTTGGTTTGACCGCGGGTTTGTCACTTACAGCAATGAAGCGAAAGAGGAGATGCTAGGGGTGCGTCCTGAGACGCTTGCTCGGTTTGGGGCGGTGAGTGAAGCAGTCGTGCGCGAGATGGCCCAAGGCGCGTTGGCGCGCAGCCGGGCGCAGGTAGCGGTAGCGGTGAGCGGGATTGCTGGTCCTACTGGGGGGGCGCCGGACAAGCCGGTAGGGTTAGTGTGGCTGGCCTGGCAGGTTAAAGGTCAATCTTGTTGCACCAGGCAGGTTCGGTTTGTCGGGGATCGGGAAAGCGTGCGTCGTCAAGCGGTGCAGGCGGCTTTGGAGGGAATTTTGGATGTCTGTGGCCACGCCGGTTAAAAAGCGCTTGTTTTTTGCCCTGTGGCCAGATGAGGGGGTGTTAGAGAAGCTGGTTAGAGTCCGTAAGGAGCTTGGTCTGAACGCGGGCAAGTCAGTCGATTGCCAAAAATTCCACATTACCCTGCTGTTTTTGGGCGAAGTTCCCGAGGACAAAATCGAGGCCCTTAAGGCGCTGGCGGAGCAACTCCCGCTGGCGCCTTGTGAGCTGACGTTAGACCGGTTGGAACACTGGGTGCGTCCCGCCGTCTTATGTTTAACCGCAAGCCATCCCCCCCAACCTCTGACAAGGCTGGTAGAGGAACTGCGGCGGGGAGTGCGCAAGCTCGGTTTTGCGCTGGAGCGGCGTCCTTTCCGCCCGCATCTGACTCTAGCGCGCCAGGTCAAAAAACGGATAGCAAACCGGCAGATCGAGCCACTGCCTTGGCCGGTGCACGAGTTCACCTTGGTGGAATCGGAGCTCGACTCGCAAGGGTCTCGTTATACCGTGCTCGACCGTTGGCCGAAAGCTGGCCGGTAGCGGAGGGTTGGCACAAGCTACGCCATGGCGTTGAAATTGTGCAATAATTTATATATTTAACGACTCGAGTAGCAGATCATGTTGGACGAAAACAAGCGCAAGGCGCTCAGTGCGGCGCTGTTGCAGATCGAGAAACAATACGGCAAGGGCACGGTGATGCGCCTGGGCGATGTCGGTTTGGTACGCGAAATCGAAGCCATCCCCAGCGGCTCTTTGAGCTTAGACGTGGCCCTAGGGATAGGAGGCTTACCGAGAGGGCGAATCGTTGAGATCTATGGGCCTGAGTCCTCGGGCAAGACCACATTGGCGCTGTCGACCATTGCCCAAGCGCAGAATAGAGGAGGGGTGGCGGCGTTCGTGGACGCCGAGCACGCACTAGACCCCGCCTATGCTCAGCGCCTGGGCGTCAACCTGGACGACCTTCTGATCTCCCAGCCGGACACCGGTGAACAGGCCTTAGAAATCGTCGACATGCTGGTGCGTTCTGGGGCGGTGGATGTGATCGTGGTGGACTCCGTGGCAGCGCTGACCCCCAAGGCCGAGATCGAGGGCGAGATGGGCGATGCCCACGTGGGGCTTCAGGCCAGGCTAATGTCCCAGGCATTGAGGAAGTTGACCGCCAACATCAAACGTTCCAACACCCTGGTGATCTTTATCAATCAAATCCGGATGAAGATCGGGGTGATGTTTGGCAACCCGGAGACCACCACCGGTGGCAATGCGCTGAAATTCTACGCTTCGGTACGGCTCGACATCCGCCGCACGGGGGCGATCAAGAAAGGCGAGGAAGTCATCGGCAACGACACCAGCGTCAAAGTGGTCAAGAACAAAGTAGCGCCGCCGTTCAAAACCGCCAGCTTTGAGATTCTCTACAACGAGGGGATTTCCAAGGAGGGAGAGTTGATTGATCTCGGAGTCGAGCACGACTTAGTCCAGAAATCCGGTGCTTGGTACAGCATCGGCCAGGAGCGTATCGGTCAAGGCAAAGACAATGCTCGCCAATATTTGAAGGAGCACCCGGAAGTCGCACGCGCGTTGGAGCAGAAAATCCGGGAAAAGATCTTCGGCCCGGCTCTGGCTGAGGCCCAACCTACCGCTGAAGCCCCGCTGGAGGAGTAAACGAGCTGAGTGAGACGGACGATCGGGCTAAAATAAAAAATCTTGCCTTGAAACTCCTGACGCGACGCGAGCACAGCGCGCGTGAACTGCTGTGGAAACTGCGCAGGCGGGGAATCACCGAGGATCTTGCGGCTCAGGTCGTCGCTGAGATCCAAGCGGTCGGCTGGCAAGACGAACGCCGGTTTGTGGAGAGTTTCATTCGAACGCGCCACGAGCGCGGTATGGGTCCTGTGCGAATCCGGTTGGAGCTAAAAGCCAAAGGAATCGAAGATGGTTTGATCGAGCAGGTCTTGAGCGCGCTGGCCATCGATTGGCAGCAAGCCGCCCAGGAAGTTTATCGGCGTAAGTACGGGAACCGGCCGATCCAAACCGCAAGTGAGTACGGCAAGCGCTACCGTTTTTTGGCCCAGCGTGGTTTCGAGGCAGAGCACATCCGCACCCTGTTGGGAGATGCATGAAAACTTTGACGACTTCGGCAATCCGTACCTTGTTTTTGGATTACTTCCGCGAGCGCGGTCACACCATCGTGCCTTCCAGTTCCTTGATTCCGGCAGGCGACCCTACCCTCTTGTTCACCAACGCCGGCATGGTTCAATTCAAGGACGTTTTCCTGGGGCGCGAGGTCAGGCCTTACACCCGGGCGGCATCGGCGCAGAAATGTCTGCGCGCCGGCGGCAAGCACAACGACCTAGAAAACGTCGGCTACACCGCGCGCCATCACACTTTCTTCGAGATGCTGGGCAACTTCAGCTTCGGCGACTATTTCAAGCGCGAGGCGATCGAGTATGCGTGGGAATTTCTCACCCAGGTGCTGGAGATTCCTAAGGAGAAGCTGTGGGTGACGGTGTATGAGGAGGACGACGAAGCCGCCGCCATCTGGCTTGAACAAATCAAGGTCGATCCTCAGCACTTTGCCCGCATCGGCGCCAAAGACAACTTTTGGGCGATGGGGGACACCGGACCTTGTGGTCCGTGCAGCGAGATCTTCTACGACCACGGCCCGGGGATTCCGGGCGGCCCCCCTGGCTCGCCCGAGGCCGATGGTGACCGCTACGTGGAGATTTGGAACCTGGTGTTCATGCAGTATGATCGGGCGGCCGATGGGACTTTGACACCTTTGCCTAAGCCTTCGGTAGACACCGGCATGGGACTGGAGCGGATCGCAGCGGTCATGCAGGGGGTACACAGCAATTACGATATCGATCTGTTTCGCCACTTGATTCGGGCGGCTGCCGATTTGGCTCATACCGACGACTTAAGGAATAGTTCGCTGAAGGTGATCGCCGACCACATTCGAGCCGCAGCGTTCCTGATCGCCGATGGTGTTCTGCCGGCGAACGAGGGGCGCGGATACGTGCTGCGCCGCATCATTCGCCGGGCCGTCCGACATGGGTATCGGCTCGGTATCCGCGAACCTTTCTTCTACCAATTGGTCACTCCGTTGGGAGAAGTAATGGGGGAGGCTTATCCTGAAATCGTAGTGGCTCGCCCCCAGATTGAACAGGTGCTTAGGCGTGAAGAAGAGCGCTTCGCCGAGACTTTGGAACAAGGGATGCGGCTCTTGGAGGACAGCCTGAAAAAGCTTGAAGGGAGGCGGATTCCGGGCAGTTTGATTTTCTTACTCTACGACACTTATGGCTTCCCAGTCGATCTGACCCGGGATTTTGCGCTAGAACACGGCCTAGAATTAGACCTTGAGGGATTTGAGCAAGCCATGGCCGAACAGCGCGAGCGGGCCAGGGCGGCGAGCGGTTTTGCTGCCGACTACCACAAGGTTGTCCCGATCTACGGCAGAACTTCCTTCGTCGGTTATGACCGGCTCGAGATCAAAGCTAAAATTGTCGCTCTTCTCAAGGACAGCGAGCAAGTCGAAACTTTGGCTGCGGGGGAGTCCGGTGCAGTCGTCCTGGACCAGACGCCATTTTATGCCGAAGGCGGCGGTCAGGTGGGAGATAAGGGGCGGATTGTGACTGCTTTTGGCGTATTCCGAGTCGAAGACACCCGCAAGCGTGGCGACGTCTGGCTGCATTTGGGTAAGGTAGTGCAAGGTCATATCGACCGGGGCGCTGAATGTACCGCGCGGGTGGACGAAGAACTACGTCGCGCTACCGCCTTGAATCATTCTGCCACTCACCTGCTGCACGCAGCCTTAAGAAGGCTTTTGGGTGGGCACGTCCAGCAGAAAGGTTCCCTAGTGGATGCTGAACGCTTGCGGTTCGATTTTTCGCATTTTGAGCCGCTTACGCGTGCGCAGCTTGAGGAGATCGAGCGGATGGTCAATTCCGAGATCCGCAAGAACCAGCCGGTGATCGCCGAAGTGATGACAATGGAGGACGCCCTAGCTGCCGGCGCCGTTGCTTTATTTGGAGAAAAATACGGCGAGCGCGTCAGAGTGCTGAGGATCGGTGATTTCTCAGTGGAGTTGTGCGGTGGCACCCACGTGCGTCGTTCCGGCGACATCGGCTTGTTCAAGATCATCGCCGAAACCGGCATCGCCTCAGGTATTCGCCGGATCGAGGCGGTCACGGGAGAATACGCGCTGCGTTGGGTCCAGCAAGCCGACCGCAGCTTAAGTGTCCTGGCAGGATTGCTGCGCTGTCAGCCTAAGGAGCTGGAGGACAAGGTGAGTCAGCTACTGGAAAGGAACCGCCAGTTGGAGAGGGAGCTAGAACGCCTCCGGGCCAAATTGGCGACTACAGCCGGCGGCGACCTGGCGTCCCAGGCGGTGGACGTGGGAGGAATCAAAGTGCTTGCCGCTTGCCTGGACGTTGCTGATCCCAAGGCCCTGCGTGCTATCGTCGACCAGCTCAAAGACAAGCTGGGCAGCGCAGCGATTGTCCTAGCGACGGTAAAGGATGACAAGGTCACGTTGGTGGCTGGCGCGACTTTAGACCTCACCGACCGCATCCGGGCCGGGGAGTTGGTCAACTTCGTCGCTGGCCAGGTGGGAGGGCGCGGCGGCGGGCGCGCGGATTTCGCCCAGGCCGGTGGAACCCAGCCGGAGAAACTGAATCAGGCGCTGGCCTCCGTGGTGGATTGGGTAAGAGAACGCTTGTGAGGCAGTGATGGCGCTTTACGTCCATAAATACGGTGGCACTTCGGTCGGCACGATCGACCGAATCAAACACGTGGCGACTAAGATCGTCCAGGCCAAGCAGTGCGGTGACGAGCTTGTGGTCGTGGTTTCGGCCATGAGCGGCGAAACCGACCGATTGCTCGGACTGGCGCGGCAGATCCAGGATCGGCCCAATCCACGCGAACTGGACGTACTCTTGGCCACCGGCGAGCAGGTCACCATCGCCTTGTTGTGCATGGCGCTGGAGACGCTAGGGTGTCCTGCCAGTTCTTACACCGGCGCGCAGGCCAGGATTCTCACCGATGCGGTCCACACCAAGGCGCGGATTTTAGACATCGACACCTCGCGTATCCGCAGAGACTTGGCTCAGGGTAAAGTGGTGGTAGTGGCGGGTTTCCAAGGGGTGAACGAGGAAGGCGATATCACCACCTTAGGCCGAGGCGGCTCCGACACCACTGCAGTGGCTTTGGCCGCCGCCCTTAGGGCGGATGAATGCCGCATCTACACCGATGTAGATGGGGTATACACTACCGATCCCAGGGTCGAACCCAAAGCCAGGCGCTTAGACCGGATCACCTTTGAAGAGATGTTGGAGATGGCTAGCCTAGGCTCCAAGGTGTTGCAGATCCGCTCGGTGGAGTTTGCCGGCAAGTATAACGTTCCCTTAAGGGTGCTGTCCACCTTCGACGACGGCCCTGGAACCTTGATCACCTACGAGGAAGAGAATATGGAACAAGCGTTGATTTCCGGTATCGCCTTCAATCGAGACGAGGCCAAGCTGACGGTAGAGGGCGTCCCCGACCGCCCAGGTATCGCCGCCGCGATCTTAGGGCCAATCGCCGACGCCAATATCGAGGTGGATATGATCGTCCAGAACGTGGCCGAAGACGACACCACCGATTTTACTTTTACCGTGCACCGCAATGACTATCCCAAAGCTTTGGATATCTTAGAGCACGTGCGGCGCGACCTTGGGGCACGCCGGATCACCGGCGACGACCGCATCGTCAAAGTATCGCTGGTAGGGGTAGGGATGCGTTCCCACGCCGGAATTGCGAGCAAAATGTTCCGGGCCCTTGCCCAGGAGGGAATCAATATCCGAATGATATCTACTTCGGAGATTAAGATTTCGGTGGTGTTGGACGAAAAATACTTGGAACTTGCCGTGCGTACCTTGCACGATACTTTTGAACTGGACAAGGCGCCGGCAGTTTGATTTGGGTTTGCCCCTCAAAAACGAGGTGTTATAATTGATCTGAGCTGCTTTCAGTGCCAGCGCGATTTGCGCCGTGACTGATTTCAGTAAACGGAAAGGACGATTCAAATGCTTATTCTGACCCGGAGAGTAGGGGAAACGCTGGTCATTGGCGATAACGTCACAGTCACCGTGCTTGGCGTCAAGGGCAACCAAGTTCGCATTGGCGTCAACGCGCCCAAGGATGTCGCGGTCCATCGCGAAGAAATCTACGAACGCATTAGGCGCGAAAAGGAGAGCGCAGTCCAGCCGACGCTTGGATCTGAGCCGATTTCAGACGCTGGACCGTCTGACGGTGAATCTGAAGCCGAATAGCGGATACGCTCCAAATTCAAATGATCGGAGAGGTGGCCGAGTAGGTCGAAGGCGCTCCCC
This sequence comes from Methylohalobius sp., assembly GCA_046295755.1. GTDB lineage: Bacteria > Pseudomonadota > Gammaproteobacteria > Methylococcales > Methylothermaceae > Methylohalobius. The sequence continues at coordinate 15,934 of JBKBMR010000001.1, read as the reverse complement.
TGCTAAGGGAGTATGGGCCAAAAGCCCATCGAGGGTTCGAATCCCTCCCTCTCCGCCAACCGAGAAAGCCTCAGTGGTTGTAAGAACTGCAGGCAGCCTTTGCGCTCTTCGCCGAACCTGTAAACCTGTCCTACGGATAGGACATCAATCTCCCCCTCTCGCTAAGAGGCGATTTTTGTCATCCGATGCCTGAGCTTCGGCGGTTGCATTGTCATCTTTTAATTTTCGCTTGTATTTTATTTATTTATTTAGCTGGAGAAAAAGAATGCGGCTCAAAAAACTGGCTTTGAGCTTTATCGTGCTTCCATCTTTGGGGTTTGGGGGAGAATCCGAAGCGGTGCTGGAACTTCTTAAGGCGCTTAAGGCCAAGGGGACCATCGACGAGGCAACTTACGAGAAGGTCGAGCAGGCTTTGAAAAAAGACCAAAAAGCTGAGCCGGTGAAAAAGCCAGAAGAGCTGCCCAAGATCGAGACCAAAGGAAAATTTGAGATCGCAAGTCCCGAAGGCGATTTCAAATGGCGCATCCGCGGCCGCGTGCACCTAAACGGTGGGTTTGTGCGCAACGACGACGGTCGCTTGGGGCGCACCAAGTTCGAAGACGGGGTGGACGTGCGCCGCGCGCGCCTGGAGGCGTTGGGGACGGTCTGGAAGGCCTGGGATTTTAGGGTCCATCTTGAATTCTCCGGATCAGAACCGGAAGCCGACGCCGGCCTGCGCGACATTTACCTCGCTTACCGCTTCCAAGACCTTCCCCAAAACTGGCCGCTGATGGTCATGCTTGGGCAGTTTAAAGAGCCTTTGGGGCTGGAAAGCTTAAACAGCTCCAACGATATGACTTTCATCGAACGCGCTTTAGGTTCGCGCTTGTTTCACGACTTTGGCGGAGCAAGCGACGGCCGGCGCGTAGGAATCGGCTTGTTTACCTATGGCCATGAGCTGTGGACGGCGCAGGCGGCGGTGTTCGGCAAAGGGGCGGCGGGCAACGAGTTTGGCAAGACTCAGGATTCTGACCCCTTGGTGTTCGTTGGCCGTTTTACCTTAGCGCCCTGGCATGGCGAAGAGAGAGTCGTGCACCTGGGGATGGCCGGGTCTTGGCTGAGGTTCGACGGCCCAAGCACGGTGCGCTTTCGCGCCGTGCCTGAGCTGCGCTTTGGCGAGGCGGTGCGCCTTATCGATACAGGTGACCTTAAGGGAATAGAGAACGTAGTCCGCCTGATGCCCGAAGCGGCGGTGATCTATGGCCCTTTCTCGCTGCAAGGCGAGTACCAGCGCGCCCAGCTTTCCGGCAAGCAAAGCTTTAACTTCGACGCCTGGTACGCTCAGGCCACCTGGACGCTGACCGGGGAGCCCAGAGAGTACGACTTTGAAGACGCCTTAATCCGCAATCCCCACCCCAACACCTTAGTCGGCCAAGGCGGATGGGGGGCCTGGGAGCTGGTCGCCCGCTACAGCAAAGCCAATTTAGGCGACTGCGCCGCTTCTCAATGTGCCGCCGAACGCAACGCTACCTTTGGCCTCAACTGGTACGTCAATCCCAACGCCAAGCTAATGTTCAACTACGTGCGCGTCTTGGATATCAACAAAGGCCTTTTCAAGGGAGTCAACCCCGACTTCTTCGCGGCTTCGGCCAGAGTCTATTTTTAACCGGCCGGAAGTTTGCGGCCCAAGGCTTGCCCTAGGCGTATGCCTTGTCCGGCTTGGGCGCACCAGCTAAGGCGGGCGGGGGGAAACAAGAGGATCACCGTCGAGCCTAGGTGAAACCGCCCAAGCTCTTCCCCCCGCGCAAGGCGCATGCCATCGTAGTGCCAACGACGGATTTGCCTGCCAGAGGGGGGTGTTACCAACCCGTGCCAGACGGTCTCGATCCCGGCCACGAGCAGGGCTCCTACCAGCACTATTGCCATAGGGCCCAGATCGGTATCGAACAAGCACACCACGCGCTCGTTGCGGGCAAACAGGTTTTCTACCTCTTCGGCGGTGGATTCGCTCACCGAAAACAGGCGTCCGGGAATGTGAAGCATCTCTTTAAGCGTGCCGGGGTAAGGCATGTGCACGCGGTGGTAGTCGCGCGGTGAAAGATAAATAGTCGCAAATTCTCCATCGACGAACGGTTCCGCCAAAGCGGCATCGCCCAAAAGCGCCGCAGCAGAGTAATCCCGGCCTTTGGCCTGGATCAACCATTCCCCCGTTAAGCTGCCGAGCTGGCTTATGGTGCCGTCGGCTGGGCAGACGATAAATTCTGGATCTTGAGGAAGCGGCCGAGCGCCAGGTTTGAGAGCGCGGGTGAAAAACGCATCCAAACAAGGATACGCTTTGGGATTTTCAATTTCCGCTTCAGTCAGATCGACCTGGTAGCAGCGGGCAAACCACAAGATCAAGGCATCCTTAAGCCAGCCGATGCGACAACGGGCGATTTTTCCCACTAGGCGTGAGAGGGTGTGCTGGGGAAGTAGGTACTGCAACCAGGCAAATAGGATCGCTTTCATCGGTATTCAATCGCGTGAATTTGGTGATCTTCTCCCAAGGTCAACACCGCATCGGCGCGATGGGGCATTTCTTCCAGCATCCATAACGTAAGGCGCCTGTAGTGTTGGATGAAGCGCTCAAGCGCTCCTTCGTCCAAGAGGTGACCGCATACCGCCGCGTGATCTCGGCCTCGACGGATTCAGGCCAGCGCGCGGTAAGCAGAACTTTGGCAGGCATCAACGCGGCGGAATTGCCGGAGCGGTATCGCGCCAATACTTCATCGCTGCTGCGATGCCGCTGCCGGGTTGGATATCGATCCCTACATCGCGCATTGCCATCTCGGCGCCGACGATCGCGCTGGCCAGCATGAGTTCGTTGGCGTCTCCTAGGTGACCTATGCGGAACACTTTACCGGCCACCTCAGACAGCCCTGAACCCAGCGACAGCTTGTAGCGATGGTAGGCTGTATGGATCACGTCGCGGGCGTCGAAGCCTGCAGGCACCACGATCGCAGAAACCGTGTCCGAATACCATTTGGGATCCCGTGCGCACAGCTTAAGTCCCCAGCCTTCCAGCACGGCGCGCCGCACTCCTTCGGCTAGGCGGCGATGGCGGGCGTGTACCTGATCCATCCCCTCGGCCAAAAGCAGGTCGAGCACTTTTCGCAGGCCATGAAGCATGGAGGTGTTGGGCGTGTAAGGGAAATAACCGCTGTCGTTAGCCTGGATTTGGTCTTCGATGCTAAAGAAACTGCGTGGGAGTCTTGCGCTGTGGCATCTTTCCAGCGCTTTCTGGCTGAAGCAAACAAAAGCGCCGCCGGCCGGTAACATGAAGCCCTTTTGTGAACCGGTCAAAGCTACGTCTACGCCCCAATCGTCCATCCGAAACTCGATGCTCCCGATAGAGCTGACCCCATCGATCATGAATAAAGCCGGGTGACCTACATCGTCCAGGACCTTGCGGATCGCTTTGAGGTCGTTGGTGACCCCGGTAGAGGTTTCGTTGTGGCAGACCAGAAGCGCCCGGATTTGGTGCTCTCGATCACGGCGCAAGCGCTCTTCCAGGTGATCCAAAGGCACCCCTTCCCCCCAGGGGACTTCGTGGTATTCGACCTCCAGCCCCAAGCGGATGGCCGACTGGATCCACAGGTGGCTGAAGTGGCCAAAGCGGTAGGACAGAACCTTGTCTCCCGGAGACAGGGTATTGGTCATCGCGATTTCCCACCCAGCGGTGCCAGTGGCAGGGAAGATAAAAACTCGGCCGCTTTCCGTGCGAAACACTTTTTTTAAGTCCGCAAACAGAGGCTTGACGAGTTTCGGAAAATCCGGCGCTCGATGATCTTCCATGGGTACGTGCATGGCGCTGAGCACCGAATCCGGCACGTTGGTGGGGCCTGGGACGTAAAGGTGATTGCGACCTGCCATCAGGTGTTAACCTTAAATTTACGGCGTTTTTTTGAGGGTGATCCTGAAGTCTTAGTGCCTCGGGCCGGACTCGAACCGGCACGGGGTTTCCCCCTCGGGATTTTAAGTCCCGTGTGTCTACCGATTTCACCACCGAGGCAGACAATCTATTATTTAGCCGTCACCTTCGTTTAGCAAGTGCATGTTTGCGTCCGATGCCTGATCGCCGATTGGGGACAAATTGTGGAACTGCTCTACAATTTGCTGATTTACAAAAGGACTGGCGGAGAGGGTGGGATTTGAACCCACGGAGGGCTTTAACCCTCGCCGGTTTTCAAGACCGGTGCTTTCAACCGCTCAGCCACCTCTCCCTTAAAGCACAAATCAGCATAACCAAAAATGGTTGGGCAGGCTAGTGCTCAAGCCACAGACACTTGCCGCCGCTGGCTTCGTCGATGAGCTTGAGCCACTCTCGGTGGGCGTCAAGATCTTGCTGCGAGCATTTCACCAGTTTTAGGTTTGGGCGGGGGTGATTTCCGCTGCTCGATGCTGTCTGGGAACGGATTTCTTGCTGGTAGCCATCCAGTCCAAGTGCGATTTGGCCGCAGGTCATCGCCAGATATACCGCGGCCAGGATCTCGGCATCGAGCAGCGCGCCGTGCAGGTCGCGCCGACCGTTGTCGATCTGATAGCGCTTGCATAGGGCATCTAAGCTATTGCGCTGACCAGGGTGCTTGCGCTTGGCCAGTTCCAAGGTATCGACGATGGTACAGTAGTCCTCCAGGCGGCCGAATTGCGGACCTGCGCGGCTCAATTCGGCGTTGATAAATCCGACGTCGAAAGGTGCGTTATGGATGATGAGCTGGCTGTCCTTGATGAAAGCGAGAAAGTCGTCGGCGATCTCGAAGAACTTGGGTTTATCGGCAAGAAAATCGTGGTCTATGCCGTGGACGTTCAACGCGCCCCGGTCGATCTCGCGTTCGGGGTTCAGATATTCGTGGAAGCGATTGCCGGTCAGTCGGCGGTCGATCAATTCCACACAGCCGATTTCGATTATGCGGTGACCCGCTTCAGGATCAAGCCCAGTAGTTTCGGTGTCTAGCACGATTTGACGCATGACATCCTCCCCAACTTTATGTTTTAGAACTGTGTTGTAATAATTCATCTATGGCGCGGTTGGCCAAACGGTCCGCGCGTTCATTTTTAGGATGACCGCTGTGGCCGCGTACCCATTCCCATTGGATGTGATGGCGCGCCATCGCCGCGCATAACCGCTGCCACAGGTCGAGATTCTTGATCGGCTTGCCAGCAGCGGTCTTCCAATTGCGCTTGATCCAGTTGGGCAGCCATGCGGTGACGCCTTGCTTGAGGTATAGGGAGTCGGTGCTCAGGACGACCCTGCAAGGGCGTTTTAAGGTTTCAAGGGCCGCGATGGCCGCCATCAGTTCCATCCGATTGTTGGTCGTATTTGGCTCGGCCCCAGACAGTTCCCGCTCCCTGCCCCGACAGCGCAGCAGGGCACCCCAACCGCCTGGTCCCGGGTTACCGCGGCAGGCGCCATCAGTATAAATTTCAACAATTGCATCGTCTTGCGCCATCGAGTTTTCTCTGAATCGTCGAGGCGATCTCTGGTACCCAGTCTGGACAGGGTTCTGCGACCGGATTAAGCGGGATCATAGTATAAGTGCGCTTGATGGCGCGCACGGCGTATCCCACAGACCATAGGGCCGAGCAATAACCTCGCCACCAGCGCTGGGAGGGATTATAAAGGGTGTGGAAATCATAGTGGGCGCAGATCTCGGCGGCAAAGTTCAAGAGGCTCAGCCAGTCCAGCAGGGTGTGCTGGCTGACTGGGCGACCGCGCCAAGGGGCAGCGTGGTGTCTTCCAGGAAGATAAGCGTACAGGCGGTAAAAACTCCATGGATGAAACCCTAGGATCAATGCCTGACCTTCAGGTTTCAATACCCGTTCCACTTCGCGCAGGAGTTGGTGCTGGTCAAGAACGTATTCTAAGGTATGCGGCAGAATCAGGACGTCGATGCTTTCTGAAGCCAACGGCAAAGAATTTAGGTGGCTGCAGATGCACGGCAAGTTCAACCCAGCCAGGTTTTCATCCACGATGACAAAATGCGGCAAATAGCCGCTGTCTAGATAATTTTTTTCCCAACCTACTATGCCTAACTGGACTAAAGTGAAGGAGTAAGGAACCTTGATCGAGCGATTTAAGAAGCTAGCCTCTAACTGCCCCAGCCGGCGTCCCAAAGGGGTTTGGTACCATCGGCGCAAAGCGAGACGAGGGGAGATGGGAGAAGATAAGCGACGGTAAAACACGCTAATAGGGTTGGCAATCGACGAGTTTGCAATATAATAGCCGACAATCCAGTCGGATTGCTGGAATAAGGGAGGAAGAACGATGAACAAAACCATCTTCGCGTTGCCGCTGGCAACCGCGGTAACGTTGTCTGGCTGTAGCCAGCAGCCGATCAAACCGACCCAGGCCCTCTCAAGTAAACCGCCTACCTTGCACGTTAAATTGCGTGATTTAGAATTTGCGCCTCCAACCAAGCCAGAAAAAAAGAAGTCTCGATCAATTCATCGCCATGATCTATGGCAGCGGTTGTTTGCGCTCTATCAGTTACCGAATATCGATCATCCCCGTATCCGAGCAGAGCTAAAATGGTATGCGGCCAATCTGGATTACCTCGAGCAGATCCAGAAGCGGGCGAGGCCTTATCTCTATACCATCGTGGAGGAAATCGAGCGCAACGGTCTGCCTGGAGAGCTGGCTTTGCTGCCGATCGTGGAAAGTGCGTTCCAACCCTATGCCCGTTCCCCTAAACAGGCTGCTGGGCTGTGGCAGTTCATCCCTTCGACGGGCGAACAATACGGTCTGAAGCAAAACCAGTGGGTGGATTTGCGCCACGATGTCCACGCTTCTACCCGGGCAGCGGTGCGCTATCTGAAAAAGCTCCACGCCGATTTCAACGGTGACTGGTTGCTCGCCCTAGCCGCATACAATGCCGGCGAGGGTAGGGTAATGCAGGAAATCGTCAAAAATCGCCTACTGTTCAGGCGGACCGACTTTTGGCACCTGGATCTGCCGGAGGAAACTAAAGCCTATGTTCCCAAGCTCCTAGCGGTGGCGCGCCTGTTCGCGAACGCCGAACGCTATGGCTTTACCTTGAAGCCTATCCCCAACCGCCCGCTCTATGCTCGGATAGACGTGGGCTCGCAAATCGACCTAGCTTTGGCGGCCCGGCTGGCGGATATGCCGTTGGAAGCCATCCAGCGACTCAATCCCGGTTTCCGACGAAGGGTTACCGCTCCCGATGGTCCCCACCGCCTTGTCCTGCCGTTAGAAAAGGTTGAGTTGTTCGAAGAGCGGTTGGCCCAACTGCCGAAGTCCAAGTGGGTACATTGGCAATCCTCCGAGCTTCCTGGAGAAACCCTAGTCAACTTCACCAGAAACTACACAACCCAGTCTAAAGCCCTAAAAACTGCCAATCACCTAAATAGCGATCGAGTCCGAGCCGGACAGAGATCGTTGATTGCAGCAGACCAGACCCAATCCCGCCTTAACATGGTCGGGAGAATTCAAGATCCAGGCCGAATCGATAATCGGCCGCGCCAGGTAAAAATCCACGTCGTGCGCTCCGGGGAAACCTTATGGGGAGTGGCGCGTCGTTACGGGATGGATATCGGGCAATTGTTGCGTTTGAATGGCCTAAGGACCGCTAGCACCCTGCGGGTAGGTCAGCGCCTGCAGGTGATTGTCGCTCGGGTAGGGAACACCCCATTTCGTGCCGTCAAGCTGGGAAGTTCTAGCGACGGATAAGATTGGGGGTTTAAATGGGTGTTTCTGGCTTGCCTGAAGGACTGGGAGACGAGCTTTGCGGGGAAGAGAGGTGTTTGCCCGGCAGGGCAGCCAGGAGTCTTTGGGTATAAGGATGCTGCGGGGAGAACAAGACCTGGTCCGTTCTCCCCATTTCTACGATCTTGCCTTGGTGCATTACCGCTACTTGATCGGCGATTTCGGCCACCACGGCCAAGTCGTGGCTGATGAACAGATAGCTGACCCCGGTCTGCTGCTGTAGAGCCTTGAGCAGTTTAATGATTTGTTGCTGGACCGATACGTCGAGCGAACTGGTCGGTTCGTCGCACACGATCAGCTTGGGTTCGACCGCAAGCGCCCGGGCGATGCAAATGCGCTGGCGCTGGCCGCCGGAGAATTCATGCGGATAACGCAGGCGGCTGGCAGCGGGTAGACCCACCTCTTCCAGCAGGCGTTCGATACGCTCGATGCGTTTCTTGGGGGGAATGTCTGGGCGCAAGGACTTAAGTCCTTCGGCCAGGATGTCGCCCACCAACATTCTGGGATTCATCGCCGAAAACGGATCTTGAAACACGATCTGAAGCGCGCGGCAGCGGCTCTTGGTCGGCAAGTCATCCAGCTCCCGGCCGTCGAAGTAAACCCGCCCTGAGGTAGGCGGAATCAATTTTAACAATGCTTTGCCCAAGGTGGTCTTGCCGCAACCGGATTCGCCCACGACGGCCAGGGTTTGGCCTTGGAGGAGGGTAAAAGAGACGTCGTCTACTGCCTTTACGTAATCTTTGACCCGCTTCAACAAACCCCGGCGGATGGGGTACCAGACCTTGAAATTTCTCACCTGAAGCAAGGGGGGCGTCGGTTTGGATAGGAATTTATTGGGCGTAGGCCGAGCAAGGCAGCTGTCCAGCCTTGGTCGGGCCTCGAGCAGTTGCCGCGTATACGGGTGGGTGGGGCGAGCGAACAAAGGCGCATCGCGCTTGTGGAACATTTCGACGATCCTACCGCCCTGCATCACTGCTGCCGAATCAGCCAGATCGGCCACCAGCCCCAGATCGTGGGTGATCAACCATAAGGACATGGTGCGCTGGCGCTGGAGTTTGCTAAGCAGGTCTAGAATCTGGGCTTGGATGGTGACATCCAGCGCGGTGGTAGGTTCGTCGGCGATGAGGAGTTCCGGTTCTCCCGCCAGGGCGATGGCGATCATCACCCGCTGACGCTGACCTCCTGACAGCTGATGCGGGAAGCTTTCGATTCTTTGCTCGGGATCGGGAATGCCAACTTGGCGCAAAAGTTCCAGACAACGCTGGCGGCTCGCTTGACGCCTGAGGCCCAAGTGCAGGGTCAGAACTTCTTCGATCTGATCGCCGACGGTTCTGACCGGGTTGAGGGAGGTCATCGGATCCTGAAAGATCATCGCGATGCGCTTGCCGCGCAGGCGGTTCATTCGCATTTCCGGCAGCCTGAGCAGGTCCTCGCCATCCAAAATCACCTTGCCGGCGGTGATCCGGGCATTCGGGGGCAGAAGGCGCATCACCGATAGGGCGGTGATCGATTTGCCGGAGCCGGATTCGCCTACCAGGGCGAAGGTCTCGCCGCGGTGGATGGTAAAACTCACCCCGTCCACGGCGGTGAAGGTGTGGCCACCTTGTTGGAAGCGGGTGGTGAGGTGCTCGACGGCAAGCAACGGTTCAGTCATGCTGTCAGCAGGTAACGCAGATCGCCCCAGTTGCCTCGGTCGATCACGGCGTCGGCGTAGGCGCGGGCGATAGCATGAGCATGATAGGCCACGCCCAACCCCGCGAGCTCCAACATCATAACGTCGTTGGCTCCGTCCCCCACCGCGACTGCCTGCCTCGGTGAAATGCCCAGTTTCCGGGCCAGATGAGCGAGAAAGTCGGCTTTGGCGTGTTTGTCAACGATCGGGCCTTTGAGCTTGCCGGTGAGCCGTCCGTCCTTGATTTCAAGGACGCAGGCCAGGCTGTAGTCAATAGGCAGCAGGGTCTGAAGCCGTTCGGTGAAAAAGGTAAATCCGCCCGAAACCACGGCCGTGGTAAAGCCGCGTTGCTTGAGCCAGTTTAGGATAGCGCAGGCGCCAGGCTGCAAGGCAGGTTTCATCCGTTCTTCGAAGACCTGCGCGAGCTTTGCTTCCGGTAGCCCCTCGAGCAGCGCCACTCGCTCCTTGAGCGCTGCAGGAAAATCCAGTTCTCCCGCCATCGCCCGGGCAGTGATAGCCGCAACCTGATCGCGCAGGCCTAGCGTCGCTGCGATCTCGTCGATAGTCTCGATGGCGACCAAGGTAGAATCCAGATCGGTGACCAAGAGGCGTGCCTTTTCTGGCTCGAAGTCAGCCGGCAGGGTATTGACGTCACAGCGCAGTTCGCATCGCAAGGCTTCCAATTCCAATGGCGCCTCGTGCGTGAGGAGAAGATAGCCTGGCCGGCTTTGGAGCTGACCGAGCCGGGCGAGCCGAGAACGGTGTTCGGCTGGAAGATCGAGGCGATGGATGACGGTGCGGTAGCTTGGCATGGGATTTTAATCTTCGGTTCGGCGCGGATCGAAGGCGTCGCGGACTACGTCGGCGAACAAGTTGGCCGCGAGCACGAAGGCAAACATAAAGGCGAATGCCGCCGCCAGGGTCCACCAGACGATAGGCTCGCGCGCCAATTCCAGACGCGCGCTGTTGATCATGTTGCCCCAGCTCTGGGTGGTAGGATCGACGCCGATGTTGACGTAGGACAGCACGGCTTCGGCCAGGACCAAGCCGCTAAAATCCAATACCACCGAGATCAGGACGATGTGGAACACATTAGGCAAAATATGGCGCAGCAGGATCATCGGGTGGGAGACCCCAAGCGCACGGGCTGCCTGCACGTACTCCATCTCCCTGAGCTTGAGGGTCTCCGCCCTGAGCAGTCGGCATAGCCCGGTCCAGCTGGTAATCCCCAGGATCAGGCACAGGAAAAACAAGCGCATGTCGGCGCGTACGATCAGGCTGGTAAATTGCTCCTCGTGGGCGGCCATGTGGACCTGGAGCATCAGGATCGCTGCCGCGATCAGCAGCACGCTGGGAATCGAGTTCAGAGTGGTATAGAGATACTGGATGAGGTCGTCCACCCAGCCGCCGAAATAGCCTGCCAGAATTCCCAGCCCCAGGGCGAAAGGCAGCATCACCAGGGTGCTCAGAGAACCGAGAACCAGACCAGTGCGGATGCTTTTTAAAGCTTGATAAAGCACGTCTTCACCCACCTTGTCGGTTCCCAGGACGTGGTAGGCACGGCTTAAGTCCGCAGTCGCAAACCCCACGACGAGAATTGCTCCCAGCGTGAGCGAGACTGTCATCCAAGCCGGGTGGCTAAATTTTCGCCGTGCTGGAATCGCTATGCTCAAGTTCACAAGCAGCCAGATTCCCAATCCTTCGATACCTCCAAGCAGAACCCTTTGGACGATGTCTGACCCTTTTTCCGAAGGGTCTTGGAGATGGGCGCCGCCATACTTGAGGCGGGGATAGACCCAGGCCCGGCTTCCGTCGGGCAAGGTCTGGTATTCGCGCGTGTATAGATGGGTGGCCAGGGGGGGCGAATAGCTCTTCTCGGTTCGGGTTCTAAGCGGTTCGACCCACTGGTCGAACAGACTGAGCACTTGCCCATTGTGAGCATCGCGGAAATGGATGGAGTCCAGCAGGCCGATGGCGGCAAAAGCGGCAAGGACAGTCAAGGCCGCCATACCGGTGCGGCTGCGGGCAATCTTGCGCCAAGGCCGGCGCAGATGCTCCTGACGGCGGGCATGGATCACGAACAAGGCGATGCTCGCCACGAGCGAGTACAATAAAGCATCGGTCCACAGCACCACCCAAGTCATTTGAAGCGCACCCTCGGATCTACCAGAGTATAGGAAATGTCCGTCAGTACCAGTCCCAAGATGTAGAGCGCTGACCCCAAAAATACCATGGAACGTACGATAGCGAAGTCCTGCCGGCTGATGGCGTCGATCGTGTAGCTTCCCAACCCAGGAATGCTGAAGAAGGATTCGGTCAAGAGGCTCCCGAGGAACAATAGCGGAAGAATGGCGACAACCCCGGTCAAGATCGGAATCAGCGCGTTCTGGAGGACGTGCCGGAACAAGACTTGAGGCTCAGTCAGTCCCTTTGCGCGGGCCGTGCGGACGTAATCTTTTTCGATCTCCTCCATAAACAAAGTGCGGTACCAGCGCACACCTGAACCGATTCCCGAAACCACTCCTACCAGTATTGGCAGGATCACGAATTTGATCGCGCTCACCCCCCCTCCATAGCCCGAGATCGGGACGAGTTTCATAATCTTGCCAAACAGATACTGGCCGGCGATGATGTAAAACAGCGCTGAGATCGACATCAATGCGACGCAAGCGGCAAGGCCGGTGAATTCCAGATAGGTGCGGCGAAAAAATACTACCGCCAGGGCGAAGCTGATGTTGACCAAAAGCCCCAGCAGCAAGGTGGGAACCGCAATCGCCAGCGATGGCCACATCCGTTGGCGGATGTCGGCGCCGATGTCGCGGCCGCTGTCGGAGCGTCCAAAGCGAAACAGAAACAGCTTGACCGATTTCTGGAAGAAAATCGTGCGGGTGATTTTTTCTGTGCCTTGACTTTTTGCATTGAAAAACAAGGGCAGGTCGTAACCGCGCTCGCGTTTCCACTTGTCGATCGCCTCCTGAGTGACGTGTTTGTGACCCAATTGCATCCTGGCCATGTCGTCGGGCGGGTTGACCACGAAAAACAGCACGAAGGTGATCACGTTGACCCCGATCAGGATCGGAAAGGCGTGCAAAATGCGGCGCAGCAGATAAGCGGTCACGTCAGCGCGGCTTCCTGCATGCGTTTGCGGTACTTGATCCAGGCTGGCAGCCAGGCTGCCGCCAGACCGAGCATGAGCAATCCCAGCGGCCACCAGATCGGTCGGTTCCAAAGTTTGCGCGCCGCAGCTCGCTGTTGTGCGTCTATGCGCAGATACTTTAGCGTGTTGGTCGCCATCGGGTTTGGCTTCACGTTGGCGAGCCAGCCATGATACAAAGTAAAGTTTTTAGGGTGGAAGCCAAACACCCACGGGGCATCGCGGCGCAGGATGGTCTGGAGCTTTTGGATCAATTCCAAACGCTCTCGGGTATCATCTAGGTGGCGCATCTTCTCGAATAAGCGGTCGAATTCTGGATTTGCATAATTGGCGGCGTTCTCGCCTCCGTATTTGACCTTGCCGTTGGAGCTATAGAACAGGAAGAAGAAATTTTCCGGGTCTGGGTAGTCGGCATTCCAACCCCAGGTGAAGATCTGGGCGTTGCCGGTGCGCATCTTCTGTTGGAAGCGGTTGTAGTCGGTTGCGCGCACGACTAATTCGATTCCTAATTTTTCAAATTGTTTGCGGTACCAGGAAAGGCGTGCCTTGTCCTCGGGGCCTCCGCCAGGCGTGTCTAAATAAAGCAACAAAGGCTGGCCAGTTTTAGGATCGATACCGCCTGGATAGCCCGCCTCGGCGAGCAGGCGGCGGGCATAGTCTATGGATTTGCGCTGAGGTTCGCCATTGCGCCAGTCGTAGACGTAGCGGTTGATGCCCTCAGGTCCTTCCAGATAGCCGAAGATTCCGGGCGGCAGCACACCTTGGGCCGGAATCCCCCGGCCGTTGAGAAAAATAAAGATGTATTCCTCGTAATCGATGGCGATCGCCAGGGCTTGGCGCAATTTGCGTTTGGGTTCCTCCAATCCCCCTATTACGGGGTCGAGCATATTAAAGCCGAGATAGAAAATGGACGGCGCGACCGTGGTCTGGAGATGAATACCCTTGGCTTTGAGAGCCTCAGTCAGCTCTGCTTGATTCTGAGCGCCAAAGCGGATGGCCTGATCGAAACTGTCTGAACCGATGCCGGAAACTTCGTAGTAGCCCTGTAAGAATTTGTTCCAAGCCGGGATCGATTCCCGCTCCAGGATAAATTGGATTTCATCGATGAAAGGGAGCGTCCGCCCAGCGTCGGCGAGCAACCCTGCGGCGATATCGCTCATTTCCCCTTCGCCTGGATAGGCTTCGCCGTGAAAATTTGGGTTTCTGACCAGCACCATCCGCTGGTTGGGATTGTTTTCGGCTAAAAGGTAGGGTCCAGTGCCCACGGGATACCAATCGAGAGTGAGGTTGCGTTCGATCAATAGAGGCTGAGAATAGAACTGGTCAGCTTCCCAGGGTATCGGGGCAAAAAATGGCATCGCCAGCCAGTATTTGAACTGCGGATATTTGCCGCGGATGCGGATTGCATAGCGGTAGCGGTCTAGGACTCGAACCCCGCTGATTGGGTAGGAGCGCACATCGAAGAACCCTTTGGGTTTTGCTTCTTGATAGCGGCGTTCGATCTCTCGAGCAAATTCCGCCAATCCAACGATGTAGCCTTGCATCAAGCCGGCGATTGGAGAATGAATTTGGGGGTGCACCAGACGCTTAATCTGATAGACGTAATCCTCAGCGGTCAGTTCGCGGCTGTCCTGGTGGGGAAAATCGGAGGGTTTACGAATGCCTGCCAGCGCCTTGGCGGTGAGGTTATGATAAAGAAAGTTTCCCTGTGCATCCTTGGCAAATGCAGGATGGGGTTGGAAATAGATTCCCGGGCGGATAGTGATCAGGTATTCGCTGAAAGCGATTTGGTCTGCCGACGCGTCCTTGGGAAGGACGTTTCCTCGATGATCGAAGTAAGTGACTTTGGGCATCTCAGCGGCGGTAAGCGGAGTCAAGGTATAGGGGCGCTTTAGATAGTGATATTGTAAAGGAGGCTCGTAAATCTGAGCGATCAGGGTATATTCATCGGCGCTGTAAGCCGCTGCTGGGTCTAAATGTTTAGGATGTTCGATGAACGCGGAATAGAAAATGTTCCGGTATTGTTCGGAAGCAGGGTAGGGGCTGTTGAGCGGGGCCTCGCAGCCGCTCAAAAGGCCCATCCAGACCAGCCACAGGTAAGCGAAGGTGCGGGTGAACGTCATGGGCGCGTACTATATCATTTTGATCTAAACATGGCGTAAGTAGAAAACATGATTCGCATTTTGTTGATTTTGGGGCTACTTATTGTCCTCCTCTGGAGCTTGCGTTGGTTCATGCGTACCCCGCCTGAGGAAGTGATCGCGAAACTGCGCGGTCGAGGTGGCACGGGTTTAGCTGCAGCTCTGATTCTGCTGGCGCTGTTGGTTCACAGTTGGCTGTTGCCCGTGCTTGCGATCGGAGCGGTGGTCATTCGAGGGCTGCCCTATCTGCTCGGGCTCTTGCGGACATGGCAACAGCGACCGCAGGCCGAGGCCGGGGGATTCGGTAGCCGCCGTGGAGCAATGCCTGAATCTGTCGCCGAGGCCTATGAGATCTTGGGTCTCAAGCCAGGTGCCTCGCGCGCGGAAATCATCGCTGCCCACCGCCGCCTGGTGCAGAAGGTTCATCCCGATCGCGGCGGGTCGGACTTCTTAGCCTCCCAAATCAACCGGGCTAAAGAAATTTTGTTGAATTTCCACAGATAAATCTTGCATTTATTGGTCGAGTCTAATATCTTTACGTTTATCTGATCCGAGTTAAATGTTTTATGGATTTCCTCGTCTCCGAACTTCCGGTCAAAAAGCCGGAGTTCCCGCCGCCCCTCAAGGGGCTAGTGCCTCGATCGAAGGGGATAACGTCGTTGGGTTGTTCCTTTCCCATAGTCTCAGTTCCTCGCGCACGACCAATTTGGCACATAGCTTTCCGCAAGCGTGTCGAAAACCGCTGCAGCGCGTGGCTTAAGTTGCGGACACAAACCAAAAACTTGGGCGCCTGCCCTGGACTCGTAAGGCCGGTCTTCGCGCCATTGGCTGGCTTTGCGATCGATAGTGATATAAATGGCGTCGTTTTGCAATAGGGTTTTAGCAATGAAGAATATCTATGTAGGCAATTTGTCATACCAGCTGAGCGAAGACGAGCTGCGCTCGGCTTTCGCTCAATTCGGGGAAGTATCTTCCGTCCGCATCATTAAAGATCGCTATACCGATCGCTCCAAGGGCTTTGGTTTCGTGGAAATGCCGGTGGATTCGGAAGCGGATGCGGCGATCAAAAATCTCGATGGTCAAGATTTAAAAGGACGTACCCTGCGCGTCAACGAAGCTCGTCCTCGGGAGAATTCCCGGCCGCGCCGACAGTTTGCATAAGAGTCTTAAGTCCTAATATCCGCCCACAGGGAGAGGAATCGAATCGACCCGAAGACGACTCTGCC